>CANKXC010000148.1 GCA_947487355.1 Comamonadaceae bacterium
GGGTGGCACAGCCTGTTGAGAACGTCATGGGCCGTGCAGACATGCTCAAAACATTGCGTCCCGAATTGTTTGCCAATGAGAAATTTGGCGTCATTACAGTTAAGGACATTTTGCTGGAATTGGAAAAACCAGGACGCGATCCTCGGCCTGATTTCAAGGTGGCCCGATTCAATGACGGTGTCGATGACATTCGTGATTTAAAAGAAGGCATGATTTTGGAAGGAACCGTCAGCAACGTGGCTGCGTTTGGCGCCTTCATCGATTTGGGCGTTCACCAAGATGGCTTGGTTCACGTGAGTCAGCTGAGCAACAAATTCATTACCGATGCCCGAGAAGTGGTGAAGACGGGCGATATCGTCAAAGTCAAAGTGACTGAAGTGGACGTGGCCCGCAAGCGCATTGGACTGACCATGAAGCTCAGTGACGCCAGTACCAACAATGCGCAACGCAGTCGTGAAAATAAATTTGAAGCGGGGCATCGACATTCGAATCAGCCTCAGCGCTCACAAGGACCTGCCCAATCTGGCAACTTAGGTCAAAGCGCTATGGCTTCTGCCTTCGCCAAGTTGCAAAACAAAGGCTGATTGATGCGATGAAAGCCCTTGCCATTTATGCCGGTCCAAAAGCAAAACAGCACTTGGCTTTGCATGGGCTCAGTGCCTCTGATGTAGGTGTTATTCCCGCCGCAGCAGGTGGTCCTAAGGGCTTAATTTTGGGGCCGCTAGACCGCTTCATGTTCAATGAATGGTTGCCCAACAGTCAGCAGCCCATTGATTTGGTTGGTGCCTCTATTGGCGCATGGCGAATGGCCACGGCATGTTTGCCTGATAGCCTGGCTGGTTTGTGCAGGCTCGAACATGACTACATCCACCAACATTACGAACTTCAGCCGGGTGAAAAATTTCCTAGTGCGCAGCGTGTCAGCGACTCATTCCGCGAGAGCTTAGATTTGTTCTATGGCGGCTTGGTTGAAACCTTGTTGTCTCACCCTCGATATCGATTGCATGTCGTCACTTCTCGCGGCAAAGGCTTGTTGCATCGAGAACACAAATTGTTAAGTCCCCTGGGTTATGGCGTGGCTTTTTTGCGCAATGTCATCAGTCGCAAAGCCATGGGGTCTTCCTTGGAGCGGGTGGTGTTTTCATCGCGGGGAGCGTTGCCTTTTGGAACCAAAGATTACGCCACCAGGCATTTGCCCTTAACGGCCTCTAATTTTATGGATGTGCTTCAAGCCAGTTGCGCCATCCCTTTCGTTTTAAAAGCCATCCACAACATTGACGGTGCACCCAGCGGCGCTTATTGGGACGGTGGTATCACAGACTACCACTTGCATTTAAATTGGCTTCAACAGACGCAAGAAAACTCAAAGCAAAAGCTGGTGGTGTACCCGCATTTTCAAAAAGCGGTCATTCCAGGATGGTTGGACAAAAGCTTGAAATGGCGTCACAAGGCCACCTCCTTTTTGGACAGCACCATTGTGTTGGCACCCCGTCCCGAGTGGGTTCAATCATTGCCCAATGGCAAACTACCTGATCGTCAAGACTTCGTCACCTATGGGCAAGATTTGAATGCAAGGGTCAAGGTCTGGCAAGCTGCCACACTTGCTAGCCAACAGATGGCAGATGAATTTGCCCAATGGTTGGAAAAACCAGATGTGTCAGTCATTCAAGATATCTGAGCCATCGATATGAGTCAGCACCCCAATCCGCAAAGTCGTTTAACAGAGGCCATGCGCTTGGTTCTGCGCAATGTGGCTAGAGCAGGTCGTCCTCCTATGCACCTGCTCACTGCGCAGCAAGCTCGAATGTTTTATGAGATGTCCGCCAGCATTTTGGATTTGCCAGAAGCCCAACTAGCGCCATTAGGGCGAGTTGACGATTTAAAAATTCCAGTCCGTGACGGGCACAGTCTCAAAGCGCGCTTGTTTGCGCCTAGCCTGCAATCAGCATCTGCGCCATTGCCTTGCTTGGTCTATTTTCATGGCGGTGGGTTCACCATTGGTAGCATACAAACACACCAAGTGCTTTGCCGGGAGTTGGCGCGATTGGGTCATTGCGCGGTTATCTCTGTTGACTATCGTTTAGCCCCAGAATATCGATTTCCAGTCGCCACAAACGATGCATGGGACGCACTTAGTTGGGTCTCACAAAATGCCAAGTCTTTAGGCCTCTTGCCAGGTGCATTGGCCGTTGGCGGTGACAGTGCAGGTGGAACGCTAGCAGCGGTCAGTGCCATCATGGCGCGAGATGCTGGCTTAAAGCTGGCCTTGCAGTTGTTGATCTACCCTGGTTGCGCTGCCAGACAAGAAACCCAATCGCACCATCAATTTGAGCATGGCTTCATGTTGGACAAGGCCACCGTCGATTGGTTTTTTGATCATTACATTGACTCCAAGGACCGTGACGACTGGCGCTTTGCCCCCATGCTTGCAGACCACCACGATGGCTTGGCGCCCGCTTGGATTGGCTTAGCCGAATGCGACCCTCTGGTAGATGAGGGAGTTGCCTACGGCGATTTATTGCGCATGGCTGGCGTTGCTGTTGAGCTAGAAATCTATCATGGCGTGGTCCATGGCTTTGTCAACATGGGTCGTGTTATTCCCGAAGCCAAACGTGCCCACGCCGATGCGGGACTTGCACTCAAACGCGCATTCAGTCAACATGCCTGAACATCTAAACTGATGACTCAACTTAATCATCCAACGATGATCGACAAAGGAACCCCGAAAATGAAACGCAGTGACTTTCGATTCATCCATCGCCTTCGTGTTCGTTGGGCCGAAATTGACATGCAAAAAATCGTGTTCAATGGCCATTATCTAACCTACCTTGACACGGCGGTAACGGCTTATTGGTCCAGAATCGCTTTGCCCTACGAAAGTTCATTTCACTTACTGGGTGGCGAGTTGTATGTCAAAAAGGCCACGCTGGAATATCACGCCTCAGCTCTGATGGATGACGATTTAAGCATCGGCATGAAGTGCAGCAAGATGGGCAAATCATCAATGGTGTTTGAAGCCGGTATTTTCCGAGGCGACAAATTGCTCATCAGCGGTGAACTCATCTATGTTTTTGCCGATCCAAAAACGCAAACTTCCAAGCCCATACCCGATGTCTTGCGCCACATTTTGTTAATTTACGAAGCCGGTGAGTCTGTGGTGGATGTCAAAACAGGTAGCTGGTCTGAACTTAAATCCTTGGCTTCACCTCTTCGCTATGACGTGTTTGTGACCGAGCAAGAAATTGATCCCGAGTTGGAATGGGACACCTTAGATGAAACGGCACTTCATGCTGTTGTGGTGAACAAACTGGGCCAGCCTGTGGCCACTGCACGCTTGTTACAACCCCAACCGCACGTAGCTCAAATTGGCAGAATGGCCGTGAGCAAATCGTTACGCGGTGGAAGCTTAGGCAGGTTGGTGGTATCGACCTTGATGGAAAAAGCCAAGCAGCGCGGTGACCGTCAACTTGTTTTGCATGCGCAATGCAGCGCCGAAGGTTTTTACCGCCGACTCGGATTCACTGCACACGGTGAAATTTTTCAAGATGCAGGGATTGACCACATCGAGATGCAAATCTCATTGGTTTAAATATCTTCCAGCAATGCGTAGGGCAGGGCATGAACATTCAGTTCAGGGCCTTGTCCACTGCCAATGTGAAGCGACTGCGCAGCGGCTGATGTTTGCATCGACACAATGCCCCAATAAGACGCCGGGGGAGAAGAAGCATCTGAAGAAAAACTTGCCGCATTGGCCACCATGCCACAAGCTTGGGTTTCGTCATCAGATGAGAAAACTTCTTGGCCGACGCTCAGTGGTGCCTGACTCGAAACCACGTATGCACGTCTTTTCAAAGTGCCTCTAAACTGACTTCGGGCAACCACTTCCTGACCTGGATAGCAGCCTTTTTTGAAGCTCACACCATCGACCGACTCGTAATTCAGCATTTGAGGCACAAAGGCTTCTGAGATCAGGTCTTGAACCATGCTGATGCCAGAGAGAACTTCAGACAATTGCCAGGTTTCTTG
>CANKXC010000149.1 GCA_947487355.1 Comamonadaceae bacterium
AATGAATTTGGCGAGGCCGCCGACTTCCACATGTCTTCCTTGTTTGCGCTTGGATTCCTGTTGTTCGTTATCACCTTCATGGTTTTGGCGCTTGCCAAAATCATGATCAGCAGAGCTGAAAAAGCCAAGGGGTTCTGAAATGGCCATGAACATGAATCACGCGCTTTACCGCCGCCGCCGCTTGGCAAACCTCTGGGGCATGGTCACCTCCATGATGGCCATGGGGCTGGGCCTCACCGTGTTGCTGTGGATTTTATTTGTTCTGTTTACAAATGGTTTTGCAGCGCTCGACTGGAATATTTTGAGCCAAGACACACCTGCCCCTGGTACTGATGGCGGTGGTTTGCGCAACGCCATTGTTGGAAGTTTGCTCATGGTAGGACTGACGGTCTTGGTGGCCACGCCTATCGGTATTTTGGCTGGCATTTACCTCACCGAATTTGGCGATCAAAGCAAAACTGCTTCACTCACACGGTTTGTCACAGACATCATGTTGTCAGCACCGTCCATTACCATTGGTTTGTTTGTCTATGCCATTGCAGTTGCAACGGTTGGCCGATTTTCTGGTTATGCAGGCAGCTTGGCCTTGACGCTCATTGCTGTGCCCGTGGTCATGCGCACCACTGAAAACATGCTAAGACTTGTACCTGGCAGCTTGCGAGAGGCGGCATTTGCATTGGGTGCACCGCGCTGGAAAGTCTCTTTGTCAGTTACCTTGCGTGCTGCCAAAAGCGGCGTCATAACAGGTGTTTTATTGGCCATTGCCCGCATCAGTGGTGAGACAGCTCCCCTGCTATTTACAGCGCTTAACAACCAGTTTTTCAATGATGACATGACCAAGCCCATGGCGAATTTGCCTGTGGTCATTTTCCAATTTGCCATGAGTCCTTATGAAAACTGGATTCGTCTGGCTTGGGGCGGCGCCTTGATCATCACCCTAACCGTCTTGATACTCAATATTCTGGCGCGTGTCTTTTTTAGAGACAAAACAAGCAGCTAACCAGCCCCCCATTGTTGTAATTTTTTTGAATTCACAGGAAACCATATGCCTGATAAAAAGCCCACACAAAACGCCATCGAAGTCCGCAACCTCGACTTTTACTATGGCAAGTTCAAAGGGCTCAAAAATGTCAATCTCGACATTGCCGAGCACCGCGTGACCGCTTTCATTGGCCCTTCCGGCTGTGGCAAATCGACACTGCTGCGAACATTTAACCGCATGTACAGCCTCTATCCAGGACAACGAGCCGAAGGTGAAATTAACTTTTATGGCCAAAACATCCTCGAAAAAGGTCAAGACTTAAACCTTCTGCGCGCTCAAATTGGCATGGTTTTTCAAAAGCCAACGCCGTTTCCAATGTCCATCTATGACAACATTGCTTTTGGTGTTCGTTTGTACGAAAATCTCAGCCGCGCAGACATGGATGAGCGCGTTGAGTCGGCTTTAACCAAGGCTGCCATTTGGAATGAAGTAAAAGACAAATTAGGCCAGAGCGGCTTGTCACTCTCTGGCGGACAACAGCAACGCTTGTGCATCGCGCGCACAGTGGCCGTCAAGCCAAAGGTTATTTTGCTGGACGAACCCACCTCTGCACTTGACCCAATCTCCACGGCCAAAGTGGAAGAGCTGGTGAGTGAGTTGAAAAAAGATTACACCGTTGCTATCGTGACGCACAATATGCAGCAAGCTGCACGTGTGTCTGACTTCACAGCTTACATGTACCTTGGCGAGTTGGTGGAATTTGGTGAGACTGATCAAATTTTCATGAAGCCATCGCGTCAAGAGACCGAAGATTACATTACCGGCCGATTCGGCTAATTAGGAGCACCACATGGACAAACACATCTCAACCCAATTCGACAACGAACTAACTGGTGTTTCCACAAGGGTCCTAGAGCTAGGCGGTCTTGTTGAGTCTCAAACTCGCCATGCAGTGTATGCATTGGCGCAGTTCAGCTCTGAAGTGGCACAGCAAGTGATTGCCACAGAAAAACAAGTGAACGAACTAGAAGTTGAGATTGACCGTGAACTGGCATCCATCATTGCACGACGTCAACCTACAGCCCGCGATTTGCGCCTGCTGATGGCCATTTCCAAAATCACTGGCAACCTTGAGCGTGCAGGTGATGAAGCAGAGCGCATTGCGCGCATGGTCAAACAAATCTTAGACCAAGGCACGCCTCGTAACCTGCCTTCATCCGAGCTGCGCATCGCTGCAGACTTGGCTACCGGCTTGCTTAGAAAAGCGCTAGATGCTTTTGCACGTCTCGATGTCACAATGGCTGTGACCATTTTGAAAGAAGACGATTTGATTGATGCGGAGTTCAATGGCTTCGTTCGCAAATTGGTCACTTACATGATGGAAGACCCCCGCACCATCTCAGCAAGCTTAGATTTGCTGTTTGTGGCCAAAGCCATCGAGCGCATTGGTGATCACGCCAAAAATATCGCTGAATTTGTCATTTATGTTGTGAAAGGCGCCGATGTACGCCACACAGCATTGACTGAGATCGAAAAAGCCGTCCAATGAGAACGCTACCGCGTATTCTGATCGTTGAGGATGAGTCTGCTATTGCTGAGTTGATAGCCGTCAACCTCAAGCACAACGGCTTTCAGCCTATATGGGCCATTGACGCTGCAACAGCACAACGCGAACTGGATGACGTCATTCCCGATGTCATCTTGCTCGACTGGATGCTCCCCGGCGAAAGTGGTTTAACCCTAGCACGTCGGTGGAGAAGTTCTGCTCGAACCAAGACAGTGCCCATCCTAATGCTGACTGCCAGAGGCGACGAAGCCGACAGAGTTGCCGGCTTAGATGCAGGCGCTGACGATTACATCGTGAAGCCCTTCTCACCTCGTGAACTGTTAGCCCGCATTCGAGCTGTTTTGAGGCGACGCACGCCTGAGTCTGCTGTAGGCGTAATCAAAATGGGTGAGCTTCAGCTTGATTCAGAAACGCACCGCGTTAGCTACGAAGGCAAGCAAATTAAAGTGGGGCCTACAGAATTCAAACTGCTGCACCACCTCATGCATCACCCTGAAAGAGTTCACAGCCGTGGCGCATTGTTGGACAAAGTGTGGGGCGATCACGTCTACATTGAAGAGCGCACTGTCGATGTCCATATCAAACGTCTGCGCGAGGCCTTGGGCGAAGCAGCTGAAATGATTGAGACAGTTAGAGGCGCAGGTTATAGAATGACAAAACAAGTTGGTACTTGAGTTCGGAAGTGAATGCTCTTTGTTCTTTATGAACTGCTGTTTTGGCTTTCTGTAGTCGCCATTCCTTTTTGGCTTTGGCTCGACCTTACAGCAGCACTTTGGGCCATGCTTGGCACGGTCGTCATTTATGCTGCGGTGCAGGGTTGGATGTTCGAGCGTTTTCAAAAATGGCTCAATTTTTCTTCCCTCAAACGTGATCCGCCATGGAACGGTGCCTGGCTCGATGTCGCATCTCGCATTCAACGACAGCAAACTCAAGCTACCAATCATGCAAATATGCATGAGAAACGTTTACAAGACTTTTTGCTGGCAATTCAAGCCTCACCCAATGGCGTTATCTTGCTCGATGACGAGGCCAGGATTGACTGGTGCAACAACACAGCGGCGTCGCATCTAGGGCTGGATGCTACAAAAGACCGTTTACAACACATTGTTCATTTGGTTCGTGATCCTCTTTTCACCAAATATTTTTCGCAAGAGGACCACCCCTCTGAAATTCTGATCGATGGCAGGTCCACCACACTGACCAACATGCGCAAGCTGTCCGTTCAGTTGCACAAATACGGTGAGGGTCGCTTACTTTTGCTATCGCGCGATGTCACTGAAATTGCCAAAGCAGATGCCATGAGAAGAGACTTTGTGGCCAATGTTTCTCACGAAATTAGGACACCACTGACTGTTTTGGGCGGCTTTGTAGAGACATTGCAATCAGTGCCCTTGGATGCGGAAGAAACTCAAAAATACCTTCGACTCATGGCTTTACAGGCCGA
>CANKXC010000150.1 GCA_947487355.1 Comamonadaceae bacterium
GTTTGTGCACCTTGGGCTTCATTGATTTCAAAGCGACCAATGTCTGAAAGCTTCAAGCCAGTGCGCGCAAGCAACAAGCGAATAGCGGGGGCAGGGCCAATGCCCATGATTTCGGGTGGGACGCCAGCCACAGCAGCTGCCACCACACGGGCCATCGGTTTTTTGCCATTGGCTTTGGCATAAGCGCCAGACGTTACAACGCAGGCGGCCGCAGCATCAACCAAAGCAGAACTGTTGCCGCCAGTTTGTACGCCACCTTCATAAACGGGCCGAAGTTTGGCCAACACATCGGCAGGTGAAATTCGGGGGTGCGTGTCTTGCAAAACCTCGGTCACTTTGCCTTGTAACTTAATGCCTCGGGGCTTGTAGCCATCGAGTTCAAACTTTTCAGTGACAACCGGCACAATTTCGCCAGCCAAAAATCCAGACTGTTGGGCTGCCACAGCTTTGGCAAAAGATTCAGAAGCAAACGCATCAACGTCTTCGCGCGAGATGCTGTACTTCTTGGCCAAGTTCTCGGCAGTTTGAATCATGTTGATGCCGGCCGCCGGATCTTTAAGGGCTTCCCACATGTAGTCTTTGAAGCCAACAGGCGCGCCCAACTTGAAGCCAGTGCGGTGATCAAATGCAGCAATGGGGTTGCGCGTCATGCTTTCAGTGCCCACCACCAAGGCAGCCTGTGCTGCGCCAGATTGAATGTGTTCGCCCGCTTGTCGAAACAACTCAAAGCCAGTGCCGCAAATGCGCTGCGCCATGAGGGCAGGTACTTCAACGGGTACGCCTGAATACAAACCAATGTGGCGTGGCAAAAAGAATTGATCGAAGTCGCCAGGTGCCATGTTGCCCGTCAGAACAGAGCCAATGTCTTTGGCTGGAATGTCTGCGCGTTTGAGGGCTTCGCGTGCTGCTTTAATGCCCATGTCGGTTGGCGATATGTGGCCCAAAGCGCCACAGTAATCAACCATCGGTGTGCGAACGCCCTCGTGCATCCACACGTCTTCGAAGGCGTTGAAAAATCCGGCTTGACTCATGGTGTGACTTTCAAAATGAAGGGTTGGGCTTTAGGATGAAGTGCAATCGATCTTCATGCAAAGCAGCCACAGTGTCTGCGCGATGTGACAAAACGGCCCGTTGGTTGATAGAGCCTTTGTCTGTAATCTCGCCCTTGTCGATGGTGGGCGGCTCAGACAACAAGCACATGCGCGCAATGCGAGCGGCACTGCCAGTTGCGGTTTTGGCCAGTTCATCAATGACCTTTTGAAATTGAGCCAGCACAGGTGCACTGGCCAATACATCGGCCAAGGGCGCGTCTGCGGCCATGCCACTGAGTGCACGAACGGCGGCAGTTGGAAACACCATGGCGCCCACTTCTTTCAAATTGATGCCTGTCAGCACCACGTCTTGAATGTATGGCGCTCCCGCTGCAATGATCTTGCCGCGCAAGGGTCCTACGCTCACAAAGGTACCTGTTGCCAATTTGAAATCTTCTGCAATTCGGCCATCAAACTTCAAGCCCAAATGAACATCGGTTTCATCAATCCATTTCACGGCATCGCCAGTGCAGAAGAAGCCTTCGTCGTCAAATGCGCCCTTGGTTTCTTCGTCATTGCGCCAGTAGCCAGGCGTCACGTTAGGTCCGCGGTAGCGCACTTCGGTTTTGCCACCCATGTCGACCAGTTTCAATTCCAAGCCAGGTGTGGGCACACCCAAATCGCCAGCCCGGACATTGGGGTTGGTGACAAAAATACCAAAGGGGCCAGACTCGGTCATGCCAAGGCCTGTGGTCATGACAATGCGTTGACCAATTTCGCGCTCTTGCGATTCATACAAGCTGTCCCAAATGGGTTGTGCCAAGGCGGCACCCGCATAGAAGAACATTTGTACGCGTGACAACAGTGTTTTTCTGAGCAAATCATCCGTTTTCATGGCCTGAGCAATGGCTTCAAAACCAGTGGGCACATTGAAGTAAACGGTCGGTGCAATTTCACGCAGATTGCGCAAAGTTTCATGCATCAGGGCGGGGGTCGGTTTGCCGTCGTCGATGTACATCGTGCCGCCATGAAAGACCACCATGCCGAAGTTGTGATTGCCGCCAAACGTGTGGTTCCATGGTAACCAGTCCACCAAGACCAAAGGCGATTCAGTCAAAACGGGCATGGACTGCGCCATTTGTTGTTGGTTGGCGCACCACAAACGCTGTGTGTTGATCACGGCTTTGGGCATCTTGGTTGAACCACTGGTGAATAAAAATTTCACAATGCTGTCTGGGCCTGTGTCTGCAATGGCCGCATCTACTTGCGAAGATGATGTTGTATTGCACAAGTCTTCAAAACGGGTGACTTGTTTGCCTTCGACGCCACCTTCGTACATGACAATTTCGATGTCGTTTGAAACGGTGGCCACGATGGCTTTGGCATAACGCGCATCGCTGGCAAACACCATGCCTGGTGTCACTGTGCGCAGGACGTGCTTGAGTTTGTCGTAATCTTGGCTGACCAGAGAGTAGGGCGGTGAAGTGGGCACAAAAGGCACGCCAGCCACCATGCAGCCCAAGGCCAACAAGGCGTGCTCTAGGCTGTTTTCGCTCAAGATCACTACGGGTCGATCTGCACTCAAGCCCCGATTGATCAGGCCTTGCGCAATGTTGCGTGCTGTGTTCCAGGCCTCTGCATAAGTGACATGACGCCAATCACCCAAACTGCCATCGGCCAATTTGACGCGTCTTGCAAAGATGGTTTGTTGAGGTCGATGGATGGCCCAATGTTGTAGCCTGTCAGTCAATCGATCGGGATATGCATTTAATTCTTGATCTGCCTTGAGGTAGTGCGTGCCTTGCACGCCATCTTTCAAGGTGACGCGCGTCACACCAAAGCGCAAGGGTCTAAATTGAGGTGAGCGCATGATTAACTCTTTTGAACTTTGGCAGCCTTGCCTTCCAAGAAAGCCTTCACACGCGCTTTGGCTTCGGGTGCGGCTTGAGCAATGGAGGAGATCAGTGCTTCCGTCAGGTAGCCGTGGTCAGCTGGTTGTTCTGCAATTCTTGGCAATGCATGCATCAAAGCGTAATTGGTGAGCGGCGCGTTGGTGGCAATGCGTTGGGCCAAGTCAATGGCTTTTTCCAAAGAGGTCCCAGTGGGCACATGGTATTGGGCCAAACCAATGCGTTCACCCTCAACAGCGTTGTAAACACGGCCAGTCAACATCATGTCTGTCATGCGGGCAACACCAATCAACTTTGGAATACGGACCGAACCGCCGCCGCCTACAAAAATACCGCGTGTGCCTTCAGGTAATGCAAAGAAGGTGCTGTCGTCTGCCACGCGAATGTGACAAGCACTGGCCAATTCCAAGCCACCTCCGACCACTGCGCCATGCAGCGCAGCCACCACAGGTACGCGACCCAATTGAACAGCATCTAAAGCAACATGCCAGCTGCGCGAGTGGTGCACACCTTGGCCAGCGTCACGTTCTTTCAGTTCCGATAAATCTAGCCCGGCACAGAAATGATCTCCCTCACCACATACAACGGCTGATTTGGCTTCTTCTGGCAAATTTTGAAAGACATCGCGCAAGGCTTCAATGAGGCCATCGTTCAGGGCATTGCGTTTGGCGGGGCGGCTTAAACGCACCAAGGCCACGGCCCCATTCATCTCGAAATGAATGCCTTGAGACTGTGCACGTTGCAATAAAGGATGGGTGTTTTGAGTCATGATGTCGGGGTCTCAATCAAATTTGCAAGGCTGCAAGAAATGATCAAAAAGGTTATTATTGATAACTATATTGTGATTCCAAGCGGCGCTTAAAAATTTAGGGTTTTCCCGTATTTTTGAAAGTTTTTATGAACCACCAAGACCTGATTGCCATCGACATTCACACCCATGCTGAGGTCAGTTGTTGGAACCCGTTTGACAATTACGGTGAGGAATACGACCGTGCCGCTGACAAGTTTTTTGGCAGCAATCGCCGGCCAACCATCGACGAGACTGTGGCCTA
>CANKXC010000151.1 GCA_947487355.1 Comamonadaceae bacterium
GCAGCCAAGGTGTTTTCCGGCGCCAAAGTCCCTGCACCGCGATGGGCAATCCAGCGCGGGTATGGCCAGGTTTTTGATGCGAAGTGGATCATGGTGATTTGGCTTGAGTCATCCATAATACTTCCGTGTGCCCCCACCCTCGGTGCGTGATTGCCCCCCTGAAGTAAAATTCGTCAAAATCTCATGAACGCTCCCACCACGCTCCAACACCTTTTGCAAGCCGACGATTCGTCGCCCCGCTTGCGAGAAATTCCGTACAACTACACCAGTTTCTCAGACCGAGAAATCGTGATTCGTTTGTTGGGGTCTCGCGCATGGGATTTGCTCAATCAACTCCGTGATGAGAGGCAAACGGGTCGTTCAGCTCGCATGTTGTACGAAGTGCTGGGTGATATTTGGGTGGTTCAGCGCAATCCCTATTTGCAAGACGATTTGCTTGACAACCCCGCTCGCCGTAAGTTGTTGGTAGACGCTTTACAGCACCGCTTGGGTGAAGTTCAAAAACGCCGCACGCCCGATGCTGATGCACTGCGTGATGGCTTGGTGGCCGAGTTGTTGGTTTTGGCCAAAGCCGCTGTCGGTAGTTTCGACCAAAACTTCTCCGACATGGCGGCATTGCGCCGCAAGTCGCAAAAAGCGCTGGGCAAGCTCACCGCCAAAGACAATATCAAGTTTGATGCGCTGTCGCGTGTCAGTCATGTGACCGATGCCACTGACTGGCGTGTTGAATACCCCTTCGTGGTTTTAACCCCTGACACTGAAGCCGAAATGGCCAATTTGGTCAAAGGCTGTTTTACTTTGGGTCTTACCATCATTCCTAGGGGCGGCGGCACGGGCTACACCGGCGGCGCGGTTCCTTTGACATGGAACAGTGCCGTCATCAACACCGAAAAACTCGAGGCCATGACGGGCATCGAAATGTTGAAGTTGCCAGGCTTGGACAAAGAAGTCCCCACCATTTGGACCGAAGTGGGTGTGGTCACGCAACGCGTTGCAGATGCGGCCGATCAAGCGGGCTGGGTTTTTGCGGTCGATCCCACATCAGCTGAAGCCAGTTGCATTGGCGGCAACATTGCCATGAACGCAGGCGGCAAGAAAGCCGTTTTGTGGGGCACTGCCCTCGACAATTTGGCCAGCTGGCGCATGGTCACGCCCGATGCACAGTGGTTAGAAGTTACGCGACTGAACCACAACCTCGGCAAAATTCACGATGCCGAAATGGCCAGTTTTGATTTGAAATATTTCGAAGCCAATGGCACTACATTGGTTCGCGAAGAGCGGCTCGATATTCCTGGCAAGGTCTTCCGTAAAGAAGGCTTAGGCAAAGACGTGACCGATAAGTTTTTGGCGGGTTTGCCAGGTATTCAAAAAGAAGGTTGCGACGGTCTTATTACAAGCGCACGCTGGGTTTTGCACCGCATGCCCGACCACACGCGCACCGTGTGCATGGAGTTTTTTGGCAATGCCAAAGACGCCGTGCCCAGCATCGTTGAAATCAAAGACTTCATGTTTGCAGAGCAAAAACGCTCAGGCGTTTTGTTGGCCGGTTTAGAGCACCTAGACGATCGTTATTTGCGTGCGGTGGGTTACACCACCAAGTCCAAGCGCGGCGGCTTTCCTAAGATGCTTTTGTTGGCAGACATTGCCGGCGACAACGCCGACGATGTGGCCAAAGTCACCTCCGAGGTGGTGCGCATTGCCAACTCACGCAGTGGCGAAGGCTTCATTGCCATCAGCCCAGAAGCTCGCAAAAAGTTTTGGCAAGACCGCAAAAAAACAGCGGCCATCAGCCGCCACACCAACGCCTTCAAAGTCAATGAAGACGTGGTCATTCCATTGCCGCGCATGGCAGAGTACACCGACGGCATTGAGCGCATCAACATTGAACTGTCCATGCGCAACAAAATCAAGTTGTGCAACGAGCTGGAACACTTCTTAAGCAAGGGCAATTTGCCTTTGGGCAAAGACGACGACACCAGCCAAATTGCCTCTGCCGAATTGTTGGAAGAGCGCGTCGGTCAGGCCTTGGCTGTGGTGCGTGATGTGCGCAACTTGTGGCAGGGATGGTTGCAGGGTGTGGACACGTTGTTCCCCCAATTGCAAGACCATACCTTGCGCGCCAGTTGGAAAACCCAAATCAAGTTGCCGTTCCAAAGCATTTTTTCTGGTGCGGCATTCCAGCCTATTTTTGATGAGTGCGTTGCCATTCACAAGCGCGTGCTCAAAGGCCGTGTGTGGGTGGCTTTGCACATGCACGCCGGTGACGGCAACGTGCACACCAACATTCCTGTCAACTCAGACAACTATGAAATGCTGCAAACCGCGCACGAAGCGGTGGCGCGCATCATGGTGTTGGCACGCAGCCTCGATGGGGTTATTTCTGGAGAACACGGCATTGGCATTACCAAGCTGGAGTTCTTGAGTGATGCCGAACTCAAACCCTTTGCCGATTACAAACAGCGCATTGATCCCGAAGGCCGTTTCAACAAAGGCAAGCTGATGCGCCAGCCCGCGGGCTCTGGCAGCAACATCATTCATGCTGATTTGACCAATGCGTACACCCCCAGTTTTGGTTTGATGGGCCACGAATCGCTCATCATGCAACAGTCAGACATTGGCGCCATTGCTGACAGCGTCAAGGATTGTTTGCGCTGCGGCAAATGCAAACCGGTGTGTGCCACACACGTACCACGTGCCAATTTGCTGTACAGCCCCCGCAACAAAATTTTGGCAACATCGCTGTTGGTCGAAGCGTTCTTGTACGAAGAGCAAACACGTCGCGGTGTGTCCATCAAGCACTGGCAAGAATTTGAAGATGTGGCCGATCACTGCACGGTCTGTCACAAGTGCCTCTCGCCTTGCCCAGTCAAAATTGACTTTGGTGATGTGTCCATGAACATGCGCAATTTACTGCGCAAAATGGGACAGAAATCTTTCCGTCCTGGCAACGCTGCGGCCATGTTCATGCTTAACGCCACCAACCCCGAAACCATCAAACTGGCGCGTGCCGGCATGGTGGGCGTGGGCATGAAAGTGCAGCGCTTTGCGCACGACCTGCTCAAAACATTTGCCCGCAAACAAACCAAAGCGCCACCTGCCAGCATTGGTGCGGCGCCCATCAAAGAGCAGGTGATTCACTTCATCAACAAGAAAATGCCAGGCGGTTTGCCCAAGAAAACAGCGCGTGCTTTGTTGGACATTGAAGACCAAGATTACGTCCCTATCATTCGCAATCCGAAGGTCACCACGTCCGAAACAGAAGCGGTTTTTTACTTTCCAGGTTGCGGCTCTGAGCGCTTGTTCAGCCAAGTGGGTTTGGCTACGCAAGCCATGTTGTGGCACACAGGGGTTCAAACGGTTTTGCCACCGGGCTACTTGTGCTGTGGATACCCGCAAAAGGGCAGCGGTCAATTTGACAAGGCCGAGAAAATTATTACTGACAACCGCGTGCTGTTCCACCGCGTGGCCAACACCCTGAATTATTTGGACATCAAAACCGTGGTGGTCAGTTGCGGTACGTGCTATGACCAATTGCAGGGCTACGAGTTTGACAAAATTTTCCCAGGCTGCCGCATTGTCGACATTCATGAGTACCTGCTTGAAAAGGGCATGACGCTCAACAACAACGGCGCCTATCTGTACCACGACCCTTGCCACAGCCCCATGAAGCTGCAAGACCCGATGAAGACAGTCAAGTCTTTGTTGGGGCCGCAAGTTCTCAAGTCCGATCGCTGCTGCGGCGAGTCTGGTACCTTGGGCGTGACGCGCCCCGACATTGCCACTCAAGTGCGCTTCCGTAAGGAAGAAGAAATCCGCAAGAGTGAAACTCAAATGCGTGCCAGCGGCATGGTGGGCGAAAAAGAAAACATCAAGGTGTTGACCAGCTGTCCTAGCTGCTTACAAGGCTTGTCACGCTACGGTGATGATTTGCAAAACGGTTTGTTAGAAGCAGATTACATCGTCGTAGAAATGGCAAA
>CANKXC010000152.1 GCA_947487355.1 Comamonadaceae bacterium
AAACCTCAGGCCAAACCAAAAGTCAAAACCAAGGTTTAAATCGCATGAGGCTGCTGATTCTGGCAGTGGGGCAACGAATCCCCGATTGGGCTCAAACCGCTTGGGATGACTACGCCAAAAGATTTCCGCCCGAACTCAAAGTGGAACTCAAGGCCGTGAAAACTGAACCTCGCGGATCCAAAACGTATGAAACGCTGGTCGCTGCGGAGCGTCAGCGCATCGAAGCCCTCATTCCACGCGGCACCCGCATTGTGGTGCTTGATGAACGCGGTGCGGCCATGCGAACCACAGCCTTGGCGCAGCGTTTGAAAGACTGGCAATTGAGCGGGGATGATGTGGCCCTGATCATTGGCGGTCCTGATGGCCTTGATCCAGCATTCCGCGATGCAGCCCACGAAAAAATTCGCTTATCAGACCTGACCTTGCCTCATGCGATGGCGCGTGTGCTTCTAATTGAACAGTTGTACCGAGCATGGTCTATCAATGCAAATCACCCTTATCACCGAGAGTGAGCACGGATGAAAAATTTTGTTTATTTGGCTTCTCAAAGCCCACGGCGTAGACAATTGCTAGAGCAAATTGGGATTCAATATGAGTTGCTTTTAGCCAGTCCTGAAGAAGATTCAGAGGCATTAGAAACGGTGATGTCTGGTGAGTTGCCTTTGACCTACGTCAAACGCGTCACGCAACTCAAGTTAGATGCCGCTGTGAGCCGTATGAAGCAAAGAGGCTTACCCAACGCGCCCATACTTTGCGCGGATACCACGGTGGCCTTGGGCCGTCATATTTTGGGTAAACCTGAAGATGCCAAGGACGCACTGCGAATGTTGAAAGTGCTGTCAGGTCAAACGCATCGGGTTTTGACCGCTGTGGCGGTTGCCTCAAACCGCAAACGTGCCATATGCGTTTCAATTTCACAAGTTACTTTTGCACCCATGAAATTGTCTGAAATGAAATCGTATGTTGCCAGCGGTGAACCCATGGGTAAGGCCGGTGCTTACGGTATTCAAGGTTTGGCAGCAAGCTATATTTCAGAAATCAAGGGCTCCTATTCCAGCATCATGGGCTTGCCGCTGTTTGAAACTGCGCAGCTCTTAAAGCAAATTTGACGCATGACAAAGACTGCCTTTGACGCTATTTATCTGACAGCGGCGTTTTATAAATTTGTAGATCTTCCAGATTTTGCTGAGCGTAGAGCTGCTCTGTTGGCGTTGTGTGAGGCGCACCAAGTTAAAGGCCTCATTTTGTTGGCCAGAGAAGGCATCAACAGCACCATTGCCGGGACGCCAGAAGATGTGCATGCCGTGTTGGCCTATTTGCGATCTGATCCCAAGCTGGCAGATTTAGAGCACAAAGAATCCTTCTCTAACAAAGCGCCGTTTCACCGAATGAAGGTCAGGCTGAAAAAAGAAATCGTCACTTTGGGCGTTGAGGGTATCAGTCCAACTCAACGAGTGGGTCAGTATGTCAGGGCTGAAGACTGGAACGATTTGATTTCTTCACCTGACGTGGTGCTCATTGATACGCGCAACGACTATGAAGTTGAAATTGGTACTTTCAAAGGCGCTATTGATCCAAACATTCAGACCTTTTCGCAACTCACAGATTGGGTTCAGAATGCCAAAGTTTTAGAAGAGAAGAACGGCAAAAAACCCAGGGTTGCCATGTTTTGCACAGGCGGTATTCGATGTGAAAAATCGACATCACTGATGTTGGAACACGGCTTTGAAGATGTCTATCATTTACAGGGGGGCATTCTGAAGTACCTAGAGTTGGTGCCCCCAGAGAGCAGTCTCTGGGAAGGTGAATGTTTTGTTTTTGACGAACGCGTTTCTGTTGGCCATGGTTTAAAACCTGGCGCTCATGAGCTTTGCCGTTGCTGTCGAGAGCCTTTACCCGACGGCGCTAAAGAATCCCCACTCTTTGAGTTGGGCGTCAGTTGTCCAAGGTGTTGTGCATTGACCAGCGATGTCCAAAAAAATAGTGCACGCGAGCGTCAACGTCAATGGGAAATTGCCAAAGTCAAACAAATCAATCACATTGGGACGCCTCAACGCCAAGAAAAAATTGCCACTTTATTGCCTATGAACACACCTGTTTTGTATTCATTCAGACGCTGCCCTTATGCCATGCGTGCTCGCTTGGCATTGCTGGCCAGTGGCGTCCGATGCGAGATTCGTGAAATTGCCTTGTCTCAAAAACCGGAGAGCATGTTGGCAGCATCTCCCAAAGGAACAGTCCCTGTTTTATTGGTGAACGGTTTAGTACTCGAAGAAAGTTTGGACATCATGCGTTGGGCCATGGACCAAAACGATGTTGCGCAATGGAAAACCGAACATTTGCTGTGCCATGCAGATGCACTCAAGTTGGTCAATTTGTGCGACCATGATTTCAAACACAATTTAGATCGGTATAAATATCCAAACCGTTATGAACTGTCGGATGGCATTGCGCACAGAGAACTTGGCGCAGTCTATTTAAGGCATCTAGAAGAACGCCTGACTAGCGGTGCCAATTTGATGGGTGAAAACTGGACATGGGTTGATGCTGCCATTGCGCCATTCATTCGGCAGTTTGCAAGAACCGATCGCCAGTGGTTTGACCAACAAGCTTGGCCATTTTTGAATCAATGGCTAGAACGATTTGAAGAATCACCCGAATTTAAGTCGGTAATGCACAAATACAAAGTCTGGCATCATGATGCTAGGCCGGTTGCTTTTCCAGCAACGCCTTCAATAAACTGAACGCATCTTTCAACTTGCGTAACTGGCAGCATGTGGCCGCCACTGACCAATGTCAATTGCAGGCCAGCAACGCGATTGACCATGTCTTCACCGTTCAATTTGCTACTCAAGATGCGGTCTTCACGACCATATAAAACATGAATGGGCGTTGTCATGTTTGCATAGCCTTCTTCAATGCTGGGCATGCTAAGTTTGGCCTGAGTGAGGTCGTTAGAGGCTGAGATGAAGGTCTGAGGTTTGAGCGACAAAATGCCGCCGCCACGAATGGCAAAGTCAGCAGGTGCTTTTTCAGGACCAAAGATGAATTTGAGGCTGGCTTTCATTCGATAGATGGTGCCCGGTATGGCCAGCGTCCATCCAATTGCGAATCTCAAAAAAGGGGATGCGATGTCTAGGGGTTTGAATACCTCTGCAGTTTGATCTGGCAGATTCGTCAAAGGCGCAATCAAGGCCAAGGCTTTAACTCGCTGAGGGTGTTGTTGCGCCACGGCCAAAGAAATTGCACCCCCTAAAGAGTGACCCACAAAAATGGCAGACTCAATACCTAAGTGGTCCAACAACTCGACCATTGTGTCTGCTTGTGCTTCCAGGCTTGGATTGGCATGACTTGCACGCACGGAGTAACCGCAACCCGGACGATCGACGCAAATGACACGATAGTTTTTGGCCAGTGGTGATGCAAGGCCATAGGTGAAGTTTTGAAGGCTGCCTGCTAAACCATGAATCATAACGATGGTAGGGCCTTGTCCTTGGTCGACATAGTGAAGCTTGGTGTTGCCCAGCTGCGCAAAGGTGCCTGCAGGTGGTAAATATTGCGCCGCTTTTTTGTGAGAGAAGGCGGCAAACAATACCAATCCCAAAGTGCTCATGAAAAGCAAAAATAAAATCCAAAGAGCAAGCACGGGTAAGCCTCAAAAAATTAACTGAAATGCATGATGCCATCGTTCAGGCGACCATATCTGATTAGCATGCGATCTTTGAAATAGTTTTGGTTGACCTGCCAAGGTGCACGCTGACCCTGTTTGGGTAAAACATCTTTGGCCCGTTGAACATAGCCAGACGTGAAAGACAAATAATCTTGCTCTTGCATGTTTGGATCTTTCAGAGGTACCGCCTTTTGATAACCACGCTTTCTCATGTAGTTCAGCAGACGGCAGGTGTAGGTGGCTGTCAAATCTGCTTTTAAGGTCCAAGAAG
>CANKXC010000153.1 GCA_947487355.1 Comamonadaceae bacterium
CAGGACCTGGATGCATCTTGGGAAGTTTTGGCAGAGCCTATTCAAACCGTCATGCGCCGTTATGGCGTGCAAGGCGCTTACGAAAAATTGAAGGAAGTGACGCGCGGCAAAACCGTCACGGCAGAAGCCTTGCATGGATTGATTCATGCACTCGAAATTCCGCAGGCAGAAAAAGACCGTTTATTGGCCATGACACCTGGCAGCTACATTGGCAAAGCCATTGAGTTGGCCAAGCGGGTTTAAGCGGCATGGCGCTTAAATCCACCATCTACAAAGTCAATCTTTCGATTGCCGACATTGACCACAGCTATTACGCAGACCACGCACTCACCCTAGCGCGGCATCCCAGCGAAACCGACGAGCGAATGATGATTCGATTGCTCGCACTTTCTTTGAATGCCTACAAATTGCAAGCCGATTTAAATGGCGATGGCGTGTTGGCTTTTGGTGCCGGCTTGTCCGATCCCGACGATCCCGATTTGTCTTTGCGAGACTTCACCGGTCAAACACGTTTGTGGGTTGAGGTGGGACAACCTGAAGACAAACCTTTGAACAAAGCATGCCAAAAGGCTGAAGCGGTCATGGTTTATTGCTTCAATCACGCTGCCGAAATTTGGTGGAAAGGCATTGAAAGCAAACTGACGCGCATGGACAAATTGCAAGTTTGGCGCGTCCCCACAGAAGCCAGCCAAGCCTTGGCCAAATTGGCAGAGCGCAGCATGCAAATTCAAGCAACTGTTCAAGAGGGCGAACTCACATTGAGCAACGCCAAAGACAGCGTGCACTTGGAAGTGCAGCGTTGGAAATAGTCAGCCTTTAAAGTTCAATAGAACTTGCGCTTCGGCAGCAGCGCGCGCTAAGTGTCTATTTTCTGCAGCCCGTTCGGCATAGCGATTGAAGCGCCACGATGTGCCATCGATGGTGATGCGGCGCCAAATACTGCGCTTTTCGCCGGGGCTAAATTCGGTCCACAACTGAACCTCTTCAAACGTTCGGCCACAACCCTTGCAATCAGGATCGCCTTGTGATGTTGAGCAGATGGCAATGCAGGGTGTGTCGGGTGTGCTGGCGTACCAAGCTTGCCAAGCCTCGGCGGCAGGCAAAGGCAAACTGAATTCGTCGGCCTCGTCCTCTTTGAAGTAAACCATCAAGGCATACACCTCGGCCAATGCGCGCAATTCACGCGGCAGGGTCACACCGTCGGGCGACGGATTTTTTTCGCGCCAGTAATTGATGGCCGCTTCGATGTCGGTGATGTGGATGCCTGCCATGGGAAATGAGCTTGAAGAGTGCCTAGAAGTGCCAATGGATCATACCGGTTTAGGAATGACCTTAGAGGGGCAATTGCAAGTGGATGCATGAGTCAAAACGAACGCGGCCTCGTAGGATGAAAGTCTGTCTGTCACAGGATTCATTTTTACAAGGAAACAACATGCATGCGTTAAGTTTAGAGATGGCCAGCCAAGTTCAGGGCGGTGGATTTTGGAGCTTTTTAAAGTTTGAGTCAGGCACGAGTAAAGGCGCGCGAGTTGATGGCAATGCCTTGGGTGCAGGATGTGGCACTGTCAAAAGCGATGCGTTTATTCCAGATATTTTGTTTGGCATCGATATATCGCAAGCCTGCTTTGAGCACGACCAAAGTTACGCCACCTGTGGCTTTGAAAAAGGCACCGCCGATACCAATTTTTACAGCAACATCATGAGTGAGTGTGGCGAGCAAGGCGGCGGCATGCTCACCTGCAATGCCATCTCAGGTATTTACTATGTCACGGTGGCATTTTTGGGCGAAAGCGCTTACAAAAATGCACAGGAATCAAGCTGTCGTTGGGGCGATTAAGTCGCCATCACCATGAAGCACTTGATGAAAAATGTTTCTCTCACGGCCTTCTTCATTTGCTTGCTGACGCAAGCCACTCCATCTGCAATGGCCGCCTCGTTTTTTGTCGACAAAGGCCACACAGACGTTGTGGAAGGCGTTGCGTTTGAAATAGTGTCGCCCCATCTTTTTATCAAAAAAGCATTCAAGCTTCGAGGTGAAAATTTAACGCCATCACAACTGCTGCTCATTCGTGAGGCCATGCCAGCCATTGCCGGCATGACGCAGCAAATCTTGTTGCGCCCATTGCACAGTTATGTACAAGCACCACAAAATTCTGCCTTGCTAGAGGTGCCTCAACCCCGCAACATTTATCAGTTGCAGGACATTGAAAGCCCTGTCCAAATTTTTATTCAAACGATTAAAAACTGGCAAGTCACTGAATCGAGTATTCAATTCAGCAGCGATTATTTTTATCGACCAGAACGAGGACACACCGTCAATTTTCGCGACACCTATTTGTTTACAAAAGCCAATGGAAGTTGGCGTTTTATGAAACACCCTAACAGCATGCCAGATGGCGTTTTGCAATGCGCCCAAACTTCGGCAGGATGGATGCGCTGCGATTTAGCCGGTCAACAATGAGCGGCGTTCAGCGCTCTTGTCGCTCTAAAAATTGCTCTCGCAAAAGCCCTTGCGCATAACGCAACCGCGCATCCACAATGGACGCTTCAATGTGGTCACTTAAGTGTGCGGGTAGTTTTCGAGAAGCATCTTGGGCTGCCCTGAAACGATCGACAGCAGCAGCAATATCCCAGCGTGCCAATTGGGCCTCACCCTCTGCACGCAAGCTGGCCAAGCCGCGGCCTTGCGCAGAAAGTGCGGTGGCCAAAATCTGCCATACCTGTGCATCTAGAGGATGCTCTAAAACCCAGCGCTGAAGATTTGAAATTACTTTCGTTAAGAGGGCTGCACTTTCTGCGTCTGGCCTTGTAGCATGTCGCCTTGAAGCGGCTTGAGAAATCAAGATCATTTCTGGTCGCGGCCAAGTCTGTGCACTGACAGTGTTGTCGAGCAAATTCAAGGCGCGTTGCATGTCGTCTTCTTTAAAGGCAAGCTCAACTTCCAACAGTTGAATTAAACGCAGCGCCCCCGCATGAGGCCCGGCTGTTTGGATCAGTTGTTGTTTCAAGGCCTTGGCTTGATTGAAGTCTCGCAACTGAAGCCACGACATGTAAGCGCCGTATAAAACGCCCATGCGTTTGCTCGTTGACAGACGGTCAAGGTTGGGGTCTGCCGCTTCATTGGCCCAAGCCCGCAGCGCGTCCACACCAGGCTGCGACATGGTCCGTGCTCTGGCGGACATCATGGCTTGAACCAAGTCCTCCTCCAAATTGCGCGGCTGAGGCTGTTGCAATTGTTGCCGCGCTTGCATGTCTGCCATGCGCTCGGTGGTTAGGGGGTGGCTTCTAAGATAAGGAAAACCACCGCTGTCATTCAAGCCAGATGCTTGTTGCAACTTGCCAAACATGGTGACAAAACCTTGCGTATCAAAACCCGCATCCGCCATGACGCCATAACCAATTCGATCTGCCTCGCGCTCCATGTCGCGTGAAAAGTTCAACTGCGATTGAACGGCCAGAGCTTGGCCCCCAACGATCATGGCTTGTGCACCTTGCGCGCCTTGCGCACTTTTGCCTGCGGCCAGCATGCCCAAAATCATGGCGCCAATCAGCCAGGGGGTCATGCGCGCCTGCTCACCCATCGATCTGCCAATGTGTCTTTGGGTGACATGGGTCAGCTCGTGGGCCATGACCGAGGCCAATTCATCGCGGGAGGAAACCACGCCGATCAGACCCAAATGAACACCCAAATAACCACCCGGGAGTGCAAAGGCATTCACGGAGCGATCTCTGCCAACCAAGATTTTCCAAGCAAAACGCTCCATCAGTTCTGTCGTGAGCTCCCCCCGAGCCTGCGCACTTTTGACGAGAGGTTGCCAGATACTTTGCAAATACTCATCCAGAATTGGATCTTCTAAAAAGTCAGGGTCGCG
>CANKXC010000154.1 GCA_947487355.1 Comamonadaceae bacterium
CTAGGGTTACTACCAATTAATTGGCTTTTTCAATTTTGGTCATTGAGAAATGCAATGAAGTTTTTTTCTAGATATAGCTATGCTTGCAAAGTCTTTGGCAAATCGGCCAAAGCATTTTTTCTATATCAAGGAGATAACCATGGCAGCACTCAAAGGCTCGCGCACGGAACAATGCCTGAAAGACGCCTTCGCAGGCGAGTCTCAAGCTAACCGTCGCTATTTGTATTTCGCAAACAAGGCTGACGTTGAAGGTCAGAACGATGTTGCAGCTTTGTTCCGTTCTACCGCTGAAGGCGAAACCGGTCACGCGCACGGCCACCTCGAGTTCCTCGAGCAGTCTGGCGATCCAGCGACTGGCATGCCCATTGGCTCTACACGTCAAAACTTGGCGTCTGCTGTTGCTGGCGAAACCCACGAGTACACCGACATGTACCCCGGTATGGCCAAGACTGCACGCGACGAAGGCTTTGATGAAATTGCTGACTGGTTTGAAACCTTGGCCAAGGCTGAGCGTTCACACGCCAATCGCTATCAAAAAGCTTTGACTGAATTGGTTGATTAATTTCTAACCAAGAATTGCTGCGCTTCTTGCAAGTGCAGCGATTTCGAAAACAGTTCAATTCAATCCAAACTGTTTTCGAAATCGATTTAACATTAGGAGACCCACATGGCCAAAGAAGGCAATTTGGAAGCCCCAACACGACACCCTCTAGACTGGCAAGGCAAAGACTTTTACAACGAAGAGTCATGCTTTAACGAACTCGAGCGTATTTTTGACATCTGCCATGGCTGCCGCCGTTGCGTTAGCTTGTGCGGCTCATTTCCCACTCTGTTCGATCTGGTTGATGAGAGCTCAACCATGGAAGTCGATGGCGTCGACAAAAAAGATTATTGGAAGGTGGTAGATCAGTGCTTCATGTGCGACCTTTGCTACATGACCAAGTGCCCCTACACACCGCCCCACGAGTGGAACTTGGATTTCCCGCACACCATGCTGCGCGCCAAGGCCATCAAGTTCAAAAAAGGGGAGGTGGGTGCTGCTGAGAGTTTCTTGGCTTCAACCGATACGCACGGTTCTTTGGCTGGAATTCCGATTGTGGTTCAGGCTGTCAACGCCATCAATCAAACCAAAGCGGCTCGCAGTGTGATGGAGTCCACTTTAGGCATTGATCAAAATGCTTGGTTGCCTTCATTGGCCACACGTAAATTCCGTTCAAGTGCAGAAAAAGCAGAAGCTGTCAAAGTGGTGGATGGCGAAAAGACACCCGGCAAAGTGGCTATCTTCTCAACCTGTTACATCAATTACAACGAGCCAGGCATTGGTCACGATTTACTCAAAATCTTGAACCACAATGACATTCCTTATGTCATTGTTGAAAAAGAAAAATGCTGCGGCATGCCCAAGCTTGAGTTGGGCGATCTCGATTCTGTGAAGGAATCGAAGGAAGCCAACATTCCTGTTTTAAGTAAGTATGCCAAAGACGGTTTCGCCATCATGGCAGCTGTACCCAGCTGCGCATTGATGTTCAAACAAGAAATTCCGTTGATGTTCCCAGATTGCAGCGACACGCAATTGGTCAAAGAAAGCATGTGGGATCCGTTCGAGTACTTCATGGCTCGAAAGCGTGATGGTTTGTTAAAAACAGAATTTCCTGAAAAACTGGGCAATGTGAGTTATCAAATTCCTTGCCACGGCAGGGTGCAAAACATTGGCCGCAAAACAGAAGAAATGCTGAAGATGATTCCAGGTACAGAGATCAACACCATTGAGCGTTGCTCTGGGCATGCTGGTACCTACGGCGTTAAAAAAGGCTCTCACGATGTGGCCATGAAAATTGGTAAGCCCGTGTTCAAAGCCATGGCCACCATGAAGGATGGCAGCAAGCCGGACTTCATCAGTTCGGACTGCCCATTGGGAGGCCATCACATTGCACAAGGGTTTGAGGTCAATGGTTTGGGTGCGCCTGAACTCAATCACCCACTTACCTTGGTTCGCAAAGCGTACGGTTTGAAATAAAAAGACGGAGTTGCAAATGCAATTGACAGGACACATTACCCCAGAGAGCTTGATGTCACTAGAGGCCTACACCAAGTGGCGCAAAGTTAACAAGCCCAGCATCATTGCGCATCGCAAACTGCGCAGTGTCAGATTAGGCGATCATGTGAATTTGCAATTTGAAAGCGAGACCACCATTCGCTATCAAATTCAAGAAATGTTGCGCATTGAAAAAATCTTCGAGGAAGAGGGCATCCAAGACGAGATAGAAGCCTACGCACCTTTGGTGCCTGAGGGCCGCAATTGGAAAGCCACCATGATGTTGGAGTACATCGACATCAATGAGCGCAAGCGTGAACTGGCACGCCTTATTGGCATTGAAGATCGGATGTTTGTGGAGGTGGAAGGTCATGCTCGCGTGTATGCCATCGCCGATGAAGACCTAGACCGAGAAAATGACGAAAAGACCTCGGCCGTACATTTTGTGCGTTTTGAATTCGATCCTGCCATGTGCGCAGCCATTAAAGCAGGTGCCAGTGTCAAGATAGGTTGTGACCATACCAACTATCCCTCTCACATGGAAATTCCAGCAGACACGCTGGCCAGTTTGGCAGGCGATATCCGTTAAGCTTTTTTCATTGATCGGCTGAGTAAGATCACGGGCAGCAAGCCTGCTAACACCAAGGCCAAGCTAGGAAGCGCGGCCTCACCCAATCGCTCGTCTCTGGCCAGTTGGTATGCCACGACGGCCAGTGTGTCAGTGTTGAAGGGCCTGAGCACCAAGGTCACTGGTAGCTCTTTCATGACATCGACAAAGACAAGCAGTGCAGCGGCAGCCACTGAGCGCTTAAGCAGTGGTGCATGAATCTGTTGAAGAAGCCCAATACCAGACACACCTAGCATTCGTGAGGAGTCGTCCAAGCTGACCGGAATGCGCGCATAGCCGCTTTGCACCGATTGAAGTGCCACGGCACAAAACCTTACCAGGTAGGCCCAAATTAAACCGAGGCTTGTGGCGGTTAGCCAAAATCCAATTTTAGAATCGGGCCATTGTTGTTGAAGCCATGTGACGGGCAAGAGCAAACCAACCACAACGACCGCACCTGGAACGGCATAACCCAGCCCCACCAAATTGGTGGTGACTCGGCTGAACAAATGATTTTTTTGCCTCAGGCTGAATGAGAGCAGCAAGGCGACACCTACCGCCAACAAAGCAGTGACAGCGCCTAGTTGCAAACTGTTCAATGACCAATCTATAAATCGGTCCCAAGGGATACTGACTTCAGAGCTAAAAAGGGGTTTCAGCATGAAGCCAATTGGCAAAATAAAACCAAACAAGATAGGCAAACTGCAAGCGATGCACACCAACCAAGCTTGCCGCCTTGAAAGTTGAATTTGTTGCGCTTCTCTTGAAGCAGTGCCGCTTAATTTAACATTTGAAAAACGCATGCGGGACTGTGCAGATTTTTCAATTTGAAGCAACAGCATCACGACCAACAACAAGAGGCTGGCCAATTGCGCAGCGGCAATGCGGTTGTCCAACACCAACCAAGACTTGTAAATTCCGGCAGTGAAAGTTTGAATGCCAAAGTAACTGGATACGCCATAGTCAGCCAAAGTTTCCATCAAGGCCAGTGCAACACCTGCAGCGATAGCTGGCCTGGCCAATGGCAAAGCCACCCTGATAATTCGACGGCTTAAGGACGCACCCAGCAGTCTGGCCGCCTCCATTAAATGGGAAGCGCGTTCGCTGAGGGCTGTACGCGCCAGCAAATAAACATAAGGATAGAGCGCTAAGGTGAAGACCCAGATGGCGCCACCCAAGCTTCTAATTTCGGGGAAAACTCGGCCTT
>CANKXC010000155.1 GCA_947487355.1 Comamonadaceae bacterium
TCACGGTGGTGGACGAATCGGGCAAGCAAGTTTTTCCTACAGGCGGCACACGCGTATTGGCTTATCCTGCGCCCCACTATGCGGTGGCCGATGGCGGTGCAGCTGGCCGCAAAGCCGCGCAGTTTGACAACAACCCTCATGGCGGTTCCGAAGATTACGCATTTGTGTATTTGAATGTGCGCATGGGCAAGGGCCGCAGTGAGGCCACACAACAACATGCCGGCGAGATGTTGGTCGAGGTGACTAAAAAACATTTTGCCGATCTGTTTGTGAAGCGGCACATTGGCATTACTTTGCAAATCGATGTGGGCCCCGAAGTGTTTGACCACAAGCACAGCAACGTTCATCCTTTGTTTGCAGCCCTTTGAGATCAAGACATGTTTGATTCACAACGCATCTCCGAGCTAGCGGCCGAATTGCAAAACGCACAAATTACGCGAAAGCAAGTTGAGCATTTTTCAAAACGTTTTCCAGGCATGACCATCGAAGACGGTTATCGTGTTAGCCGCGCTTGGGTGGCTTTGCAATTGGCGCAAGGGCGGCACATCATTGGCCACAAAATTGGCCTCACCTCGCGTGCCATGCAACAAGCCAGCCAAATCGACGAGCCCGACTACGGCACGCTGCTGGACAACATGCTTTACACCTGCACGCCAGGCAAAGTTCTTGACATTGCGTACACTGACTTTGTGGTGCCACGGGTTGAAGTCGAGTTGGCCTTTGTCTTAAAGCAAGATCTTCAGGGGCCCAATGTCACAGTAGAGCAAGTGTTGGCCGCCACCGAGTACGTTACTCCCGCGATTGAAATCATCGATTCACGCATTGAGCAATTTGACCGTCACACCAAAGTGATGCGCAAAGTGTTTGACACCATCAGCGACAACGCCGCCAACGCTGGCATTGTGGTGGGTGCCGAAAGAGTAGATCCCATCAGCACCAACTTGCCATGGTGCGGTGCTATTTTGAAACTCAATGGGGTGGTGGAAGAAACGGGTTTGGCAGCCGGTGTGCAGGGGCACCCTGCGGTTGGCATTGCTTGGCTGGCCAATAAGCTCGCACCATGGGGCGAGCATTTAAAGGCGGGCCAAATTGTGTTGGCGGGCTCATTCACCAAGCCGGTACCTGCCAAAGTGGGTGATGTGTTCGACGCAGACTACGGCCCCTTAGGCCGCTTGCAATTTAAATTCAACTGAAAGAGGTCACATGAAAACGCCTGTCAATCGCTTCAAAAAAGCCATCTCAGAAAAACAAGCGCAAATTGGTTTGTGGCTAGGACTTGCCAACAGTTACAGCGCCGAAATGTGCGCCATGGCGGGCTTCGATTGGTTGCTGGTCGATGGTGAACATGCACCCAACAATTTGCAAAGTATTCAACAACAACTTCAAGCCATTGCGGCCTATCCTGCCAACCACGCCATTGCGCGCGTGCCAGTGGGCGATACCGTGGTCATTAAGCAATATTTAGATTTGGGTGTTGAAACTTTACTGGTACCCATGTTGGACACACCCGAGCAAGCGGCAATGTGTGTGCAAGCCATGCGATACCCCCAAGACGATGGCAAAGGGGGTGTGCGCGGCATGGCCGGCGCACGCGCATCACGCTGGGGCATGTTGCCAAACTACGCCAAAGAAGCCAACGAGCAAGTGTGTTTGTTGGTCCAAGCAGAATCAAGAGAAGCTCTGAAAAATCTGGATGCCATTGCCAACACGCCAGGTGTTGATGGGGTGTTCATTGGGCCAGCCGATTTGTCAGCGTCATTGGGCTATGTAGGCAACCCCAACCATCCGGATGTGCAAGCAGCCATTGAAGATGCCATTGCGCGCATCTTAAAAGCGGGTAAAGCGCCTGGCATTTTGACTTCTGATGAAGCGCAAGCCAAGCATTATTTAGAACTGGGCGCTTTGTTTGTGGCCGTAGGTTTGGACACACAAATTTTGGTGCGTCAAACCGCAGCCCTTGTGAAAAAATTCAAACCCAACGCGGGCATTGAATTGCCCACCAGTGGACAGGTGTATTGATCATGTTGACGCATCAACTTCCCTCAGTTCGTTCGTTGCAGCATGCGGTACATCCCAAGGAATGGGAGGCGCGCGTGCAATTGGCGGCGTGCTACCGCGTCTTTGCATTTTTGGGTTGGACCGAAATGATTTACAACCACATCACCTTGCGTCTTCCGCAAGAAGTAAGCGGCGCCGAAAAACATTTCTTGATCAACCCATTTGGTTTGCATTACAGCGAAGTCACCGCCAGCAATTTGGTCAAAATTGATTTGCAAGGCAAGGTCTTGGACGGCTCGCCCTATCCCGTCAATCCAGCGGGCTTCACGGTCCATGCCGCATTGCACGACAGCTTGCCCGAGGCGCATTGTGTGATGCACACGCACACCACAGCGGGCGTGTCGGTGGCTTGCTTAAAGGATGGGTTGCAGCAGACCAATTTTTATACAGCCCAGCTGCACAACATGATTGCCTATCACGACTTTGAAGGCATCACCATTCATTCGGAAGAAGCGCCCCGCTTGCTGGCCAGCATTGGCAACAAGCAAGCTGTCATTTTGCGCAATCATGGTTTGCTTTCATGGGGTGCCACGCTGCCTCAAACCTTTGCCATTTTGTGGACCTTGCAGCGTGCGTGTGAAATTCAATTGGCCACCTTCAGCATGGGCGGCGCGTCTGCGGCCATTCCCGTGAGTGAAGCCATTGCAGCCAAATGCACGCGCGACGCACTGCAGTTCAATCCCAATCATGGTGCCGGTACCGATGTGCTGGATGCCCTCATCAGGCAAGTCGAACGCAGCATTCACCGTCCTGAAGAAAGCTGGCGTTTATGAAAGTTTGTATTTACGGTGCAGGTGCCATTGGAGGATGGATCGGGGTGCATCTGGCACAAAAAGGTCACGCGGTAAGCGTGGTTGCGCGGGGTCTTACTTTAGAGGCATTGAAAAAAAATGGGCTGCAATGTGTTCAAGCACAAACACAATTGCAATCGCCTGAAGCACGCATAAGCGCTAATTTAGGCGCCAATTTAAGCGCCAATGTCAAAGTGTCTGCAGACCCGGCCGATTTAGGCCCACAAGATTTGATCATCGTGGCCGTCAAAGCACCGGCCATGCTGGATGTGGCGCAGGGCATTTCGCCTTTGCTTGGCCCTGACACCATGGTGATGACGGCCATGAACGGCGTGCCATGGTGGTTCTTCCAAGGCTTTGGTGACAAGTTGCAAGGCACAACGCTCAACACCATCGATCCGGATGGGCGTATTGCCAAAGCCATTCCAGCAAAGCATGTGATTGGTTGTGTGGTTCATGCCAGTTGTTCCTTGGATGCCCCCGGCGTGGTGCGCCATCACTTTGGACAGGGTTTGATTGTGGGCGAACCAGCTGCGCAAAACGGTGCGGCCAGTCAACGCGTGCAACAATTGGTGGCAGATTTACAAGAAGCAGGCTTCAATGCCAGTGCGTCGGCCCAAATTCAAAAAGATGTTTGGTTCAAACTTTGGGGCAATATGACTGTGAACCCAGTCAGTGCCATCACGGGCGCCACCACTGACCTCATCATGCAAGACGACTTGGTTCGCCAATTTGTTTCAAGCGTGATGTTGGAGGCCAAAGCCATTGGCGAGAAGATTGGCATTCCAATGGCACAAACCCCAGAGGATCGACATGCGGTCACCTTGAAGCTGGGCGCCTTCAAAACCTCCATGCTGCAAGATGTTGAAGCGGGCAAGTCCGTGGAACTCGATGCCTTGGTCAGTGCGGTGCGTGAGTTAGGTCAACTTACACAAGTCAGCACACCCTTTACAGATGCGCTGCT
>CANKXC010000156.1 GCA_947487355.1 Comamonadaceae bacterium
CACAACCAAACTTTATTGGTCAAAGAAGATCAAACAGTTCAAAAGGGTCAACGCATTGCAGAGATGGGCAGTTCCGATGCCGATCGTGTCAAGTTGCATTTTGAAATCCGCAAACAAGGCAAGCCCGTTGATCCAGCCAAATTATTGCCCGCTCGTCCATGAGTAAACAGAACGATACAACTCGAGAAGAACAAACACAAGAAATAATCTTTGGGCGTTCTGACTTACCCACCGGATGGCTTCACATTGATGCCCTCGACATGGATGCCCAAGGCATTGCCAGAAGACCCGATGGCAAGGTGGTTTTTGTTGAGGGTGCGCTGCCCTTTGAGATGGTGTCAGTCAATGTGCACCGCAAGAAAAACAATTGGGAGGCGGGCGTTGTCACAAGCGTTCACCGCGAATCGTCACAGCGCGTCAAACCAGGTTGCCCACACTTTGGTTTGCATGCAGGCGCGTGTGGTGGTTGCAAGATGCAGCACTTAGAGGCCAGTGCTCAGGTGGCCATCAAGCAGCGTGTGCTTGAAGACAATTTATGGCACTTGGGTAAAGTCAAACCAGAGAATTTATTGCGGCCGATGGAGGGCCCCAGTTGGGGCTATCGATACCGTGCTCGCATGTCGGTTCGCTATGTGCACAAAAAAGGCGAGGTGCTGATAGGCTTTCACGAACGTAAAAGTCGCTATGTGGCCGACATCAAAACATGCCGTGTTTTGCCGCCCAATATCAGCGGTATGCTGATGGCACTTCGCGAATTGATCTTTGGGATGGATGCCCGAGAGACCATTCCACAAATTGAATTGGCCCAAGGAGATTCAGTCACTGCGATGGTTTTGAGGCATTTAGAGCCTTTAACGCCAGCCGATCAAGATCGCTTGCGGGCGTTTGCAAAGCTGCATGAAGTGCAATGGTGGTTGCAAATCAAAGGCCCCGACACAGTCAAATTGATGGACGAAGGCGGCCCAGAGCTGTCTTACGACTTGCCCGACTTTGGGGTTCACATGCCCTTCAAGCCCACCGATTTCACACAGGTTAATCCGCATATCAATCGCGTATTGGTTACGCGTGCTTTGCGCTTGCTAAAGCCTGAGGCTCATGAGCGAGTCATCGATTGGTTTTGTGGCTTGGGCAACTTCACCTTGCCCATTGCAACCACCGCCAAAGAGGTGGTGGGCATTGAAGGCTCTGAAACTTTGGTGGCTCGATCGCGTGAGAACTTTGCACGCAATCAAAGCATGCGGGGTGAGGGTAAAAAATTAGCATCCACCACTTTCATTGCGCGCAATTTGTTTGAGATGACGCCCGAAATGCTCATGGCGGACGGCATTGCAGACAAGTGGTTGATCGACCCTCCTCGAGAGGGCGCATTTGCGCTGGCCAAGTCGATGGCTGAGTTGCATGAGAATCCAGAGCTTCGTGGTACCTGGCAATTTCCAAAGCGCATTGTGTATGTCAGTTGCAACCCCGCCACCTTGGCGCGTGATGCGGGCCTCTTGGTGCACAGGGCAGGCTACCGTTGTATGAGCGCTGGGGTGATCAATATGTTTGCGCATACCGCCCATGTCGAAAGCATGGCGGTGTTTGAGCGTATTGAATCGGCATAAAAAAAGCATCTGAGTTTTGCAACTCAGATGCTTGTGGGTGTGCTGATGCGTTTGCTCAGCTTGAAGAAACCCAAAGGCTTCTTCAATCCACCAAATTAATCGCGGTCACCGCCCATGATGCCCAACAAAGCCAACAAGCTTTGGAACACATTGAACAGGTCCATGTACAGCATGAGTGTGGCGCTGATGTAGTTGGTTTCGCCGCCGTCCAAAATTTGCTTCAAGTCGTACAGCATGTAGGCACTGAAAATGCCGATGGCAGCCACTGACAAAGCCATCATGCCGGCTGTGGAGCCAACAAACACGTTAACGATACCGCCAACCATCAAGACCAAGGCGCCTACGAACAACCACTTGCCCATGCCGGACAAATCGCGTTTGATAACGCTGGCCAAGCTGGCCATGACCGCAAACACACCTGCTGTACCTGCGAAGGCTGTCATGATGAGGTCGGGACCATTTTTAAAGCCCAAGACCATGGCAATGAGGCGTGACAGCATGAGGCCCATGAAGAAGGTAAAGGCCAATAAGACCAACACGCCTTTAGAGGAGTGTTTTGTCTTTTCGATGGCGTACATAAAGCCAACGGCGCCGCCGATGAACAGTACCAAGCCGAGACCGCCGCCCATTTTTTGGGTAATGCCAGTAGAAACGCCAAGCCAGGCGCCTAAAACGGTAGGCAACAGGCTGAGTGCCAACAACCAATAGGTGTTGCGCATAACCTTGTTGCGTTCAGCGGGGGTGCTGGCAACGCCGCCCCAACTGGGTTGTTCAATGCTTTGAAGATCGCTCATGTGAGAACTCCTGAAATAACACCCGTTATCGGGTGAGCAAATTGTACGGCTTGTAACCCGAAATACCCTATTTGCCAAACTTTTCAGGGTCTTTTGTGTAGTGACTTTCTAGTCACTAATTGATTTTCTGGTGTGCGATATGCTTATGCTTTCTTTATCGACGATCTCTTCAACATGAAAACTCAAGCTACCCTCGAATTGTCAGACGTTCAAGCCATTGCCGCTGCCGCTCAAGCAGAAGCACAAAAGAATAACTGGGCAGTTAGCATTGCCATTGTGGACGCAGGTGGTCACTTGTTGCATTTCCAGCGTTTGGATGGTGCAGCACCGGTCTCTTCTCATATTGCGCCTGCCAAAGCCAACACAGCGGCTTTGGGCCAACGTGAAAGTAAAGTTTACGAAGACGTGATCAACGGTGGCCGTTACTCCTTCTTGTCGGCTCCTACCATTAAGGGCATGTTGGAAGGTGGCGTTCCCATCATGAAGGACGGCGCTTGCATTGGCGCTGTGGGTGTGAGTGGTGTTAAATCGACCGAAGATGCTCAGATTGCCAAGGCGGGCATTGCCGCCATTGGCCTCTGATTTTTAAAGCGCAGAGAGCGCTTTAAAGTTCAATACAAATCCAGCACAGCACCTTTGCTGGCGCTGGAAGCGTTGAAAGCAAACTTGGCTTGCACGCCACGGGTGTAGCGTGGTGCAGGTGCTGTCCAATTGGCGCGGCGCTTGGCAATTTCTTCATCGGGCACATTCAGTGCAAGAATGAGTTGATGCGCATCGATGGTGATGGAGTCGCCTTCGTTCACGAAGGCGATGGTGCCGCCTGCCGCTGCCTCTGGTGCAACGTGTCCCACCACCATGCCCCATGTGCCGCCAGAGAAGCGGCCATCGGTAATTAGACCCACGCTTTCGCCCAATCCAGCCCCAATGAGGGCGCCTGTGGGAGCCAGCATTTCGGGCATGCCTGGACCACCTTTGGGACCCAGATAGCGCAAGACCATGACGTCGCCGGCTTTGATCTTGCCGTCCAAAATGGCTTGCAATGCAGACTGCTCGTCGTCAAATACGCGGGCAGGCCCTGTAATCACGGGGTTTTTGAGGCCTGTAATTTTGGCCACAGCGCCTTCGGGTGACAAATTGCCTTTCAGAATGGCCAAGTGGCCTTCTGCGTACATAGGCTTGTCGATGGGGCGAATAACATCCTGGTCGGCGCGGGGTGCGTCTGGAATGTCTTTCAAGTTTTCGGCCACAGTTTTGCCGGTAATGGTCATGCAATCGCCGTGCAACAAGCCAGCCTTCAAAAGGACTTTCATGACTTGGGGAATGCCACCCGCGCGGTGTAAGTCCACTGCCAAGTACTGACCGCTGGGCTTCA
>CANKXC010000157.1 GCA_947487355.1 Comamonadaceae bacterium
CTCTACAGCCATGTCATTGATTTCTTGGATTTCTATTACGGTACGTGGCACTTTCCAGCCTTCAATGTGGCAGACAGCGCCATCTCGGCGGGTGCTGTATTGCTGATCTTGGATGAGTTGCTGCGCGTGCGACGCGCTCGATAAAGACCAATTTGCATGAATGAAAAAAGGCATCCGAGGATGCCTTTTTTTTGATGCAATTCATGCTTACAAAGTAAGGATGGTGCAACCAGTTGTTTTGCGCGCTTCCAAAGCTTTGTGGGCTTCTTGAACTTGTGCCAATGGGAAAGTTTGGTCAATGTGAATTTTGACTTTGCCACTTTGTACCACTGCAAACAAATCATCGGCCATGGCTTGCGTGCTTTCGCGCGTGGTGATGTGGCTGAACAAGGTTTGACGTGTGACGTACAAAGAACCCTTCACACCCAAAACTCCAGGTGCGAAAGGTGGCACTGCGCCAGAGGCGTTGCCGAAGGTGGCCATCAAGCCAAAGGGGCGCAAGCAGTCGAGTGATTTGTCCCAAGTGTCTTTGCCCACTGAGTCATAAACCACTTTCAAGCCTTTGCCACCAGTGATCTCTTTGACGCGGGCCAAGAAATCATCGGTGCTGTAGTTGATGCAGTGCTCTGCGCCGTTGGCAATGGCCAACTGGCATTTGGCATCTGAGCCAGCGGTGCCAATCATGCGGAAGCCCAAGGCCTTGCCCCATTGGCAAGCAATCAGGCCAACGCCACCCGCAGCAGCATGGAACAACACGTGGTCGCCGGCTTGCAAACCTTCAACGGGGCGTGTCTTCATTAGCAGGTATTGGGCTGTGAGGCCCTTCAGCATCATGGCGGCGCCAGTTTCAAAAGAGATGTCGTCGGGCAACTTGCAAACGCACTTGGCAGGCATGACACGCTCTTCGCAATAACTGCCTGGTGGCTGGCTGGCATAGGCAGCACGATCGCCCACCTTGAGGTGCGTCACGCCCTCGCCCACAGCTTCCACAATGCCAGAAGCTTCCATGCCCAACTTGAGGGGCATGGGCAAGGTGTACAGGCCACTGCGCTGATACACGTCAATGAAGTTAAGGCCAATGGCTTTGTGGCGAATGCGAATTTCACCGGGGCCAGGTTGGCCCACTGTGACATCCACCAATTTGAGTTGTTCTGGACCACCGTGTTGGTCGATTTGGACGGCTAAGCTCATGTAAGTCTCCGAAAAAAGTCATTGTAAAAAATCAGTACAAGCTCGACTTTGCCACGAAATGCATTGCCCTGCGAGACAGCCAAGTTAATCAGATGGCGTTAAAGTCGCCCGCATGACACAAAAACTCTCTCTGGGCACAGCCTTGATGCTGACTGTGCCCCCGGTACTTTGGGCAGGCAATGCGGTGGTAGGCCGTTTAGTCAGTGATTTGGTGCCCCCCATCACCCTGAATTTTTTGCGCTGGTTGATCGCATTCGTCATTTTGTTGCCTCTTGCCGGCAAACTGCTCAAACCCTCTAGCCCCTTGTGGCCCTCATGGCGACGCTTTGCCATCTTGAGCTTGTTGGGTGTTGGTTGTTACAACGCACTTCAGTATTTGGCATTGCAAACTTCTACACCGCTGAATGTGACTTTGGTTGCAGGTAGCACGCCAGTTTTCATGTTGGCCATTGGCGCGATTTTTTTCAAGACAGCCGTTCGGCCTGCGCAATGGTTGGGCGCAGCGCTGTCGATTGCCGGTGTGCTTGTTGTATTGTCTAGGGGCGATGTCCAACAACTTTTGCAGGTCAGCTTTGTGGTGGGCGACATCTATATTTTGCTGGCAACCTTTTGCTGGGCACTTTACAGCTGGCTCTTGATTCAGCGCAATGAACCCGATGAGATTCGCAACAACTGGGCCATGTTTCTCATGGCCCAAGTGATCTTTGGTTTGGGCTGGGCTGGCATGTTCACTGGCGCTGAATGGGCACTCACAGACGCACACATTGTCTGGGGACCCCACCTCTTTTTGGCCTTGGCCTTTGTGTCGGTAGGACCTGCAGTCTTGGCCTACCGCTGCTGGGGTTTGGGCGTGCAAACAGCAGGGCCTGCGGTGGCCGGATTTTTCTCCAACCTCACGCCGCTGTTTGCAGCCATCATGTCCAGCGTGTTCTTGGGCGATTTGCCCAAGGTTTATCACGCCTTGGCTTTTGGACTCATTGTAGGCGGCATTGTGGTGTCATCTCGCCGCTCTGGCTGAAGTCAATCAGTAGGTGCCTGGGTATGCACCACCATCCGTCAACAAGTTTTGTCCTGTGATGTAAGACGCTTGCTGACTGCAAATGAAGGCACACAAGGCACCAAATTCTTGTGGTGTGCCGTATCTGCCTGAAGGTATCAAAGCTTGTTGCTGAGCGCGAACTTCTGCCACAGTTTTGCCTGCTTTTTGCGCTGTGGCTTCTACCGTGGTGCGAATGCGGTCAGTGTCAAACTTGCCAGGCAAGATGTTGTTGATGGTGACGCCCTGCGCTGCAATTTTGGTTCGGGCAACACCCGCGACAAAACCCGTCAAGCCACTGCGTGCGCCATTGGACAATCCCAAAATATCGATGGGTGATTTGACCGAGCTAGAGGTAATGTTGACGATGCGCCCAAAGCCGCGCGCTGCCATGCCATCAACGGTGGCCTTGATCAGCTCAATGGGTGTGAGCATGTTGGCGTCCATCGCTTTGATCCAAGCTTCGCGGTCCCAGTTGCGAAAATCGCCAGGGGGCGGGCCACCTGCATTGGTCACCACAATGTCAAAGTCTTTGCCGGGTCCACCGGATGCTGAAAACAAGGCTGTGCGACCTGCTTCGGTGGTGATGTCAGCAGCCACCCCAATGAGCGTGACACCGGGCGCTTCTTTTTGCAAATCTGCCACTGACTGATTTAGCGCTTCAGCGCCGCGCGCCACCATGACGACATTGACACCTTCCAATGCCAATGCACGCGCACAGCCCCAACCCAGGCCCTTGCTAGCGCCGCCGACCAATGCCCATTTGCCTTTGATACCTAAGTCCATGTTGACTCCTCCAAAATTGAAAATGAAATGTACAAAATTATTCGAGCACTTTGGGTGTTTGCGTGACCCAAAAGACCCCACCCAAAACCAAGGCGGTTCCCGCCAAAATCCAAATTGTGAACGGTTCGTTCAAAAAGAAAACACCCATCGTCAGCGTTGACATAGGGCCAATCATGCCAACTTGCGAAGTGAGGCCAGCGCCAATCCGTTCAATGGCCATCATGATCATTAAGACAGGCAAAACGGTGCAGGCTGTTGCATTCAAGACGGAAAGTCCAATCACTTCAGGTGCCACATTGAGGGCCGACATCGGCTTGAGCAATACAAACTGCAAAATACAAAAGAAACATGCCACGGTGGTTGCCAAACCTGCCAGTCGCAAAGAGCCCAATCGCTGCACCAACTGTCCGCTGTAACTCAAATAGATGGCATAGGTGACAGCACTCAAAAATACCAAAGTTGCACCCAGAAACACATTGTCGCCGACCAACGAAATTTCGTGACCAAACACCAACAAAACGCCGCTGTAACTGACCGCCATGGCAACGCCTTGCCTGTAAGTAATTTTTCTTTTGTACAAGACCCAACCCAGTATCAAGACCAAAGTGGGATTGAGATACAAAATTAAGCGCTCAAACGATGCGCTGATGTATTGAAGCCCTAAAAAATCGAGGTAACTTGAAAGGTAATAGCCAGAAAAACCCAAACCCAGTACACCCCACACATCGTGTCGTGTTAGCGGGGCTTGGCC
>CANKXC010000158.1 GCA_947487355.1 Comamonadaceae bacterium
GATTGGAAATTAATGTTGATCTGACCCCAATTATTTTTCAGAAGATCCCGACTTATGCAAAGGTTTAATTCCCTTGTTAGCATGCTGTACTAAAAATACCAACTGGAGACAAACCATGACCTCACGTCGACAAATTCTTCAAGGCGCCGCCGCTCTGGGCGTTGCCGGCCTTGCACCTGCCATCCATGCTCAAACCAAGCCCGTGCGCATTGGCTACGCCATGGCTCGTACAGGTCCATGGACGGGTGGCGCTCAGGTTAGCCAAGAGCCCAACTACTTGTTGTGGGCAGAGCAAGTCAACGCCGCAGGTGGCCTGGATGTCAAAGGCGTCAAGCGCCCCATCGAACTGATTAGCTCTGACGACCGCAGCGATGTTGAAACCTGCGTTCGCACCTACGAAAAACTCATGGGCTCAGACAAGGTCGACCTGGTCTTGCCTCCTTGGGGCAGCAACGCCAACTTTGCGGTAGCCCCTCTGGCCAACCGCTTTGGCTATCCATTTTTGGCCCCCACAGCGCTCAGCAGAAAATTGATCGAAATGAAGTTGCCCTACTTCTTCTTGCTTTTGCAACAGCCCCAACCCATGACCAATGCTTTGGTCGACATGTTCAAAGCCAATGGCGTTAAAACTTTGGCAGTTATTTATGTGGACGACTTGTTCGGCCTTGAAAACTACGCCGCTTTGAAAGTGGCTTTGCAAGGCAGCGGCATTCAACTCATTGAAGAGAAAAGCTACCCCAGCGGCGTGAAAGATTTGTCGCCTGTGATGCGTGCCATTAAGGACAAGAACCCAGACGCATTTGTGGGCTTCACTTACCCACCCGACACTATTTTGGCCAGCAAGCAGGCCAAAGAAGTTGGCTTTAACCCCAAGTTCTTCTACGCATCTGTTGGCACAGCCTTCCAGTTGTACCGCAATGTGATGACGCCCGCAGGCGCAGAAGGCGTGATGGGCATGGGCTCATGGAACGCCAAAACCAGCCCAGGCGCCAAGGCTTACTTTGACGCGCACACCAAAAAGTTTGGCGGCAAAGAACCCGATCGCTGGGCCAGCGGCCACACATGGGCTGGCCTCGAAATTTTGACGGCTGGCGTGAAACAAGTCGGCTTGGACCGCAAAGCCCTGCGTGACTACATTGCCAACACCAATCACAAAACCATCATTGGCGATGTGAAGTTTTCTGGCAGCGAAAACATCGCTACACCAGGCACCGTCAGCCAATGGCAAAACGGTGAATTTGAAGTTGTCTGGCCCACCAAGCTTGCCACTGCCAAACTCAATCCCAGCAAACCCATTTGGAAATAACAAGTGTCGGTTTCTGCTTGGCTTGAGCTGATTGTCAGCGGGCTCATCACAGGCGGCATTTATGCGTTGGTTGCGCTAGGGCTGAATTTGCAATACGGCCTGATGCGCATTCTCAATATTGCGCATGGCGAATTTTTAATGCTGGGTGCCTACCTCACTTGGATGGTGCAAACCAGCTTTGGAATTTCGCCCTTCCTGATGATTCCAGTATCTTTTGTGGTGCTCATGGGTCTGGGCTTGGCCATTCATTGGCTGTGCTTCAGGCGCCTGAATTCAACCTCGCCCAACATCGACATCTTCGAGGCTCGAGGCCTGATGGTGTCCTTTGGTTTGATGTTCCTCATTCAAAACTTGGTGTCGTCTATTTGGGGTGGAGAGCTGCGGGGTTATGACTACATGGCCGATCCCGTGGTGGTTGGCAACACACAATTTGCAGGCAATAAATTAGTTGTTTTTGCCATGGCCTTGATTTTCAGCTTAGGGCTTATGGTCTTGCTGCGTAAAACTTTGTTGGGCAAAGGCGTGCGCGCTTTGATGCAATCGCAAGTGGGCGCCCAATTGGTGGGCATTAACACTCGCACTTTGCACCCCCTCATGTTTGGCATTGGTTTGGGGCTTTCGGGTTTGGCAGGTTGCCTGCTGTCGATGGCCTACACCATCTCACCTGCCATGGGCGAGCCCTATACCGTCACGGCTTTGATTGTCATTACCTTGGGCGGCTTTGGCAGCATGGGCGGCGCCCTTGCCGGTGGCTTGATGTTGGGCGTGATCGAAGCCTTTGGCATGCACTTCACCAATCCTTCCCTTAAAGCACTTTTGTCCTATGTGGTGTTCATTGGTGTGCTTTTGTTTCGTCCTAAAGGCTTGTTTAGCAAATGAATTCCAACGCAAATATTTGGCGTGATGTGTTGGTGCTGTTCGGCCTCACCGGATGGGCCTTGGCGCTTCCCAGTTATGGCAGTGAGTTTGCGCTTTCAATGGCGCTCACTTGTTTGATGTATGTGGCCCTGTCCACCAGTTGGGGCTTCTTTTGTGGCAGCTCGCGTTATTTGTCTTTGGCCACTTCCGCATTTTTTGGTTTGGGTGCTTACACCACTGCCATGAATTTAGACACCATGGCTTGGGCCAGTGCCATTGCATTGGGCTCGGCCATTGCAGCTGCAGTGGCAGTGGTTATGGGATTGGCTGTTTTGCATTTACGAGGCACTTACTTTGCAGTGCTAACCTTTGGCATGGCCGAACTCATTCGCCATGCCATTAGCTATTACGAAAAATCTGTGCATGGCACGGTAGGCCGCGTGCTAACCACAGTGCCCGAGATGAGCACCATCTATCACACGGTGCTGCTGCTGGCAGTTGTCACTGTGGGTCTTTCTATTTGGCTGCGCAGAACCCGATTTGGCCTGGCCTTGCTGGGCATTGGCGGCGATGAGCAACGTGCTCAAACCTTGGGCGTTAACACGCGCTGGTTCAAGGTGGCTGGCTTTGCCTTTACAGCAGCCGTGGCTGGTGGCGTGGGCGCTGCCATGGCCGTGCGATGGACCTACATCGACCCACACACAGCTTTCAATCCGTTTATTGGATTTCAGACGGTGTTGATTGCACTCATTGGTGGCGCCATGACTTTGTGGGGCCCCCTCATTGCCGCCATTGTGTTCAGTATTTTGGCCGAAACATTGCGCTTGCAAGCACCACAAATTTACATGATGACGCTGGGCCTCTTGCTCATTTTGAGTGTCTTGTATTTGCCAGGCGGCTTGGCTTCTATGCGTTGGCAAACTTTCAAAGACTGGTACCGCGACATGCGTCAGTGGTACAAGGACACGCGCTACGAATGGAGTGGTGAGAAAGCGCGTGTCAAACAACGCGCTAAGGAGAGACGAATTGTCGGCGCCTGAAAACCTGTTGCTTCAAGCGCAAGATGTGACGGTTCGCTTTGGCGGCCTCACCGCAGTTGACGCCGTCAGCATGAACATTGCACCCGGCGAGTTGGTGGGCATCATGGGCCCCAACGGCGCTGGCAAGACCACCTTCTTCAATGCCATCTCTGGCGTCACACCACTCACTTCGGGTCAGCTCAAAGTCGATGGTCGATCGCTAACGGGCGCATTGCCACACCAATTTGCTAAGCGAGGACTTGCCAGAACATTTCAAACACCGCGCGTGTTTAGCGACTTGCCTGTTAGTGAGAACATCCGATTTGGTTTGATGTTTGCCGGCCGCAGACCTCGTAAGTACGTGTTTTGGGGTGAAGAAAAAGGAGTGCCTTGGGCTCTTCGCGATACCGCCAGTATTTTGTCTGTCATCGGTTTATCAGACTTGGCAGACTTGCCTGCTTCGGCCATTACACCATCGCAACAACGCGTCTTAGAAATTGGCATGGCCTTGTCAACGCGTCCCCGCATTTTGTTGTTGGACGAAGTGGCTGCCGGCCTC
>CANKXC010000159.1 GCA_947487355.1 Comamonadaceae bacterium
TCAATGCGATCGCAATGCACCGAGCTGCGTGTGCCATCAGAATAAAACTTGGGGACTAAGAAAAGTGACAAACCTTTGGGGCCGGGCGGAGCATCTGGCAAGCGTGCCAATACCAAATGAACAATGTTGTCAGTGAGGTCGTGCTCGCCACCAGAAATAAAAATCTTGGTGCCCTTCAAGGCATAACGCCCATCGGCCTGTGGCGTGGCCTTGGTGCGTGACAATCCCAAATCGCTGCCTGCATGCGGCTCTGTGAGGCACATGGTGGCAAGCCATTCGCCAGTGCCTACTTTGCTGAGGTAAGTTTCTTTGAGTGAGGGGCTTGCGTAATGTTTGATGCATTCATAAGCACCGTGTAACAAACCAGGCGCCATGGTCCAGCCATGGTTGGCGGCCGACAGCATTTCATAAAGCATGATCTCCAAAACGGAGGGCAAGCCCTGACCCCCATCTTCTGGCGCAGCAGACAGCGCCGGCCAGCCCGCTTGCCAAAACATTTGGTAAGCCGATTTAAATCCTGGCGGCATGGTCACTTTGCCATCTTGCCACTGCGCGCCAATTTCGTCACCGTCGCGGTTCAAGGGCGCAACCACTTCGCCTACAAATTTACCCGCTTCATCCAACACTTGCTGAACCAAGTCGGCATCCAACTCATTGAATGCTTGAATGGATTTCAGTTGTTCAGGTGCACTCAACACCTTGGACAAAACAAAATGCATGTCTTGGATGTTTGGCTGGTAATGGCTCATGGTGAAAAGTCTGTTGCGTGAAAGGCCCGAGGACTGTGTCAGCCCCCGGGTAAGCGTGAGTCAAGTCTTTGAATTAGGAATCAACAGTAAAGCCGATGCGCTTAATCAGCGGACCCCAACGCTCCAACTCAACTTGAGAACTCTTCAGTTGATCGGCAACCGTACCGCCGAATGGAATCAGGCCCACAATGGTCAATGCGTCTTGAACGCCTTTGTCTTTTAAAGCAGCATTGATAGCGGCATTGGCTGCTTGGACCACATTGGCAGGCGTCTTGGCTGGCGCATAAAAGCCAAACCATTCTTCAACGGTTAGCTCAGGAAAACCTTGCTCTGCAAAGGTGGCAACGTCGGGCACGAAGGGGGACCGTGTTTTGCCAGACGTGGCCAGAATGCGCATCTTGCCCGCCTTGTGGTTGGCAATGAAGTCACCATGCGGTGTGAACATACAAGCAATTTGACCACCCACCACATCGGTGACACCGGGCACGGAACCACGGTAAGGCGCATGCTTGAATTCAAAGTTTTGATTCAGGCCAAGCAATGCACCAATGAAGTGTGGCGTAGAGCCTGCGGCAGGCGAGCCATAGCTGGCTTGAGCAGGGTTGGCCTTGGCCCAAGCCACAAAGTCTTTCACATTCTTGACGGAAGCAGGCACCATGGGGCCGACCGCAAAACCGTGCTGAATCATGGAACTGGTGCCAACGGGTGTGAAGTCTTCAAAAGGCTTGTATTGCAAGTTTTTGAAAATGTGGGGGTAAAGTGAAATAGCAGAAAAAGGTGTCATGGCCAACACCGAGCCATCAGCAGGCGCACTCTTCAAAAGGTTCAATGCAATTTGGCCGCCTGCACCAGGACGGCTGTCAATCACGCCCGCATTTTTACTGTAAGGGGTGCCGCCAAACTTTTCTGCGACTCGGCGCGCACAAATGTCACCAGAACTGCCGGGTGGAAAGCCATACAGCACTTTCACTTGATCAAAGGGCAAGCCGCTTTGCGCCCAAGCTTGTTGAAAGGCAGAGCTGCCAATGATGGTTGCTCCGATAGTGGTCTGCAAAAATTCGCGACGATTAGTCATGCTGGTCTCCTTTTGGGTAGTTTAAAAAATGGAAAGATGGCTGTGCAATTGTTTGAATTAGCTGCACAGCAATCTGATGTCTGCAGGCACGGGAATGGCTTTGATGCGATCAGGGTCGTCTGGGTGCTTGATGCAAAAGGCACGTACTTCAGTGCCTTCGCACAGCACCGTATCGCCACGCATCACGACATGTTTTTGGAGGATTGTTTTTTCACGCCACTCTTGCACACTGGTATGAATTTGTAGCGTTTCACCGTAGGTGGCCGGCCGAATAAATTTGGTGTTGATTTCCAACAAGGGTGTGCCAATGATGCCAGTGGTTTTGACCAGCTCGCGCCAAGGTGGTACGCCGCACTTTACAAAAAAGTTAAGCGATGAGGCATCCATCCACTTAGAAAAATTAGGAAAGAAAACGATGCCTGCAGGGTCGCAGTCACCGAACATCACTTGCACTTCATAGACAACTGTTTTGCTCATTGATTTCTTTCACACAATTAACGGGGTGACATGCGCAATGCGCCGTCCAAACGAATGACCTCACCATTCAGGTGGCCGTTGCTCACGATGTGGGCAGCCAATTGGGCAAATTCTTCGGGTTTGCCCAAACGTGAAGGAAAGGGAATGCTGGCTGCCAAAGATGCTTGCACAGGTTCTGGCAGTGTCTTTAGCAAAGGCGTTGCAAAAATACCTGGGGCGATGGTGCAAACGCGTATGCCATGTTGCGCCAAATCGCGCGCCATGGGCAAGGTCATACCGACCACGCCCGCTTTGGATGCACTGTAAGCCTGCTGGCCCACTTGACCATCGAAGGCAGCCACAGACGCGGTAAACACCATGGCACCGCGTTCGCCGTCTTCCATTGGATCGAGCTTGGCGCATGCTGCAGCAAATACGCGCGCTGCGTTGTAGGTGCCAAGGAGGTTGACGTTAACAACTTTGGCAAAGTCTTCCAAAGGTGCAGGGTTGCCATCTTTGCCCACAATTCGTTTGGCCGTTCCAATGCCGGCAATTTGCATCAAGATGCGCGCGCCGCCATGGGCTTTGGCCGCTTCAGCCACTGCATTTTCCATGCTGGCGGCATTGGTCACGTCGCACTGAATGGCAATGCCGCCAATGTCAGCGGCAACCTTTTGTGCATTGTCAATGTTCAGATCGAGCACAGCTACTTTGGCGCCAAGCCGAGCCAACTCACGCGCGGTTGCTTCGCCCAGTCCGGAACCACCGCCTGTAACCAATGCGCTCATGCCTTGAATGTTCATGATGTCCTCTTGTAATGAATGTGTCGAAATTAGAAAGATTTTTTGAAAAATGAGAGATGTCCAGATTTTCAAATGTTGGGGTTCTCAATCAGCAAGGCAATGCCTTGACCGCCGCCTACACATGCACTGGAGATGCCATAGCGTTTGCCACTGCGCGCCAGTTCGCGCGCCAATGTGATGGTGAGTCGAACACCCGTAGCGGCCAGCGGGTGACCCAACGCAATGGCGCCGCCGTTGACGTTGAGCAAGCTAAGGTCGAGTCCCAATTCACGGCCCACAGCCAAAGTTTGTGCACCTTGGGCTTCATTGATTTCAAAGCGACCAATGTCTGAAAGCTTCAAGCCAGTGCGCGCAAGCAACAAGCGAATAGCAGGGGCAGGGCCAATGCCCATAATTTCGGGCGGAACACCGGCCACAGCCGCAGCCACCACGCGCGCCAAAGGTTTTTTGCCATTGGCTTTGGCATAGGCGCCAGACGTTACGACGCAGGCGGCCGCAGCATCAACCAAAGCAGAACTGTTGCCGCCAGTTTGGACGCCACCTTCATAAACGGGCCGAAGTTTGGCCAACACATCGGCAGGTGAAATTCGGGGGTGCGTGTCTTGCAAAACCTCGGTCACTTTGCCTTGTAACTTAATGCCTCGGGGCTTGTAGCC
>CANKXC010000160.1 GCA_947487355.1 Comamonadaceae bacterium
AGCATGTTGGCAGCCACTGGCGCCAATCGGGCACGCATTTGGGCTGTTGCATTCATGATGGCTGCACCATTGATGTCTGCACCGCTTGAAGCAGATGTGGCAGAAGCGTTGGGTACCTTTTGCGTATCTGTGCCAGTCACGCGAACATATTTGATGTCGATGCCCAAACCATCGGCGCAGACTTGCGCCATTTTGGTATTGAGGCCCTGACCCATTTCGGTTCCGCCATGGTTGACGCTGACCGAGCCGTCCATGTAGATGTTGAGCAAAGCACCGCCTTGATTCAACATGGTGGCCGTGAAGCTAATGCCAAACTTCAAGGGCACCAAAGCCAAGCCACGCTTGCGGCGCTTGTTGACTTTGTTGAAGGCATTGACGCTGTCGCGACACTCGCGGTACTTGGCTTCAGAGGCCACTTGGTTGATGACTTTGTCGCCCACCCAATCGGCAATGGTTTGACCATATTGCGTAGTCATGGTGGCAGGGTTGCCAGAGACTGCGGGATCTTTGTAGATGTTGAGCATGCGAACATCCAAAGGATCTTTGCCAATGTCGTTGGCAATTTGCTCAATGACTGTCTCAATGCCAAACATGCCTTGAGGGCCGCCAAAACCGCGGAACGCCGTAGCGCTTTGCGTGTTGGTTTTGCAGCGGTGGCTAATGAGTTTCAGGTTGGGAATGTAGTAACAGTTGTCGATGTGCAAACAGGCACGGTCGTTGACGGGACCTGAGTAGTCGGTGCTGTAACCGCAGCGAGACATGAGCGTGATGTTGGCGCCCAAGATGCGGCCTTCATCGTCATACCCCACTTCGTAGTCGATGCGGAAATCGTGACGCTTGCCAGTGATCATCATGTCGTCATCCCGGTTGACGCGCAACTTGACGGGGCGTTGCAATTTGAATGCCGCCAAGGCAGCGCTCTGACTGAAAATGCTGGCGTTGCCTTCTTTGCCACCAAAGCCACCGCCCATGCGACGGCAAATAACTTCCACGTCGTTGGTGCTGAGGTTCAATGCAGAAGCGGCTTCACGTTGATTGCCATCAGGGTGCTGAGTGGAACAATACAAAGTGAGTTGACCGTCTTCACGCGGCACTGCATACGTAATTTGGCCTTCCATGTAAAACTGCTCTTGCTGGCCAGTTTCGGTGCTGCCCTTAACTTTGCGAGGCGCATTGGCAATGGCTTCAGCGGCATTGCCACGTGTAATGCCTTTGGGGGGCATGACAAAACTTTGCGCCGCCATGGCTTCGTCAATGGTCAAAATGGGGGAGAGTTCTTTGACCAACACTTTGGCTTTGTGAGCAGCTTCACGTGCATACAACATTTCGCGCGCCACCACCACCGCCACGGCTTGTCCCAAAAACTCTACTTTGCCAACCGCCAAGAAGGGATCGTCGTGAATGATGGGGCCGCAGTTGTTTTCGCCGGGAATGTCCTTAGCGGTGTAAACAGCCACCACACCATGTTCTTTCAGGATGGCTTCGCGGTCGATGCCATCGCCAATGAGTTCACCATGGGCCACAGGTGATTTGATGATGGCGGCATACAGAGTGCCTGCCAACTCGGGCATGTCGTCTGTGAAGGTAGCGCCGCCAGTGACGTGCAAATGCGCAGACTCGTGAATGACATCGGTACCCTGCTGCAAGCCTGTTGCAGGCAATAAATTGTGCAAAGAAATAGGCGCGTTCATTTAGGCCACCTCAGTCGTTTGTTGTTCAATGAAATCCATTACCAAGTTGCGGGCAACCAATGAGCGGTAGGCCCAAGTGGCACGCAAACCGTCGCGCGCCACAAAACTGGCTGCAATGGCTGCATCCAAATCGGATTCTTTGACGTCGGCCGGTGCTTTACCTTCCAACACCGCTTCCAATTTGGGGGCACGGCAAGGTGATGGGGCCAAGCCGTTGTAGGCCAATTTGACATTGCTGAGCTTGCCGCCCTTCAAGGTGTATGTGATTGCGGCGCAGGTGGCAGAAATGTCTTGCTCAAACCGCTTGCTAATCTTGTGCGCACGGAAAACTTGACCGGCTTGCGGCTTTGGCAAAACCACTGCCTCAATGAACTCACCGGCTTTCAAGACGTTTTGTTTTTGACCTGTGTAGAACTGGTCTAAAGCAACGGTACGTGTTTTGTCGCCACATCGCAGTGTGAGGGTGGTGCCCAATGCCATGAGGCATGGCATGGTATCGCCAATGGGCGAGCCGTTGGCAATGTTGCCCGCCAATGTGGCTGTAGAACGAATGGGCGGTGAGCCAAAACGACGCAGCACTTCGGCGAAGTCGGGGTAAGCCTTGGCCACCAAAGTTTCAACTTCTGTGAGCGACACCACGGCACCAATGTGCCAGGCGTTGGGGGTGTCTTTAACTTCCTTCAGCTCGACCACATTGCCCAAATACACAATGTGATCGGGGCGTGAGAATTGTTTGTTAACCTGCAAGCCCACTTCTGTGCTGCCGGCCAAAAGGGTTGATGTGGGGTGCTTGACCAAATAGTCGGCCACCTCGGCCAGCGTAGCGGGCGATACAAATTCATTGCCTTTGCGCGTACGAACCACGGGCTGAACAATGATGTCGCCCTCCAAGCTCAAGGTGGGTGTGGATGCGCGTTGAATTTCTTTCAAGAGGGGGACATCGGCGGCATCTTCCAGTTTCAAAGCAGCCTTGTTGCCACATGCGTTGGAGGCAGCCTCCAAAATAGGTGCGTAGCCTGTGCAACGGCACAGGTTGCCACTGAGAGCATCACTGACTTCTTGGCGCTTGGGCGAGGGGTTGACTTGAACCAAATTGACCAAGCTCATGACGATGCCTGGCGTGCAGAAACCACACTGCGAACCATGGCAGTCGACCATGGCTTTTTGCACGGGGTGCAAGGTACCGTCGGCTTTTTTCAAACTCTCGACTGTTTTGATGGACTTGCCGTCAAGTGAGGGCAGCAATTGGATGCAGCTGTTGACGGCTTTGTAGTCTACGCCTTGACCATTGGCTTTCAAATCGCCCACCATGACCACACAGGCGCCGCAATCGCCTTCTGCACACCCCTCCTTGGTGCCTGTGCGGTGCAGTTGCTCGCGCAGGTAATCTAAAACGGTGGTGGTGCGGCGTATGCCTTGGGCTTCGACTATTTTGCCGTCAAGCACAAAACGCACAGTGTTGGTCACTTGGCTCATATTGGAAATTGCTCAGGGGTTAATTCAATCAAGCGCTGATTTTATTGATTTCACCCTCGGTCGGGGTGAAGTCGGTCTAAATAAATCTAAATTCAGGAGCCCCGATAAGTCGAATAACTCCAAGGACTGACCAAAAGGGGCACGTGGTAATGCTGATTGATGTCGGCCACCCCAAAATCCAAAGTCACTTGGTTCAAAAACGATGGCTCGGGCAAGGTCACGCCTTTGGCCTTGAAGTAGCCAGCCACATCAAACACCAGCCGGTACGTGCCTTTGAGCAAGCTGGCGTTGTCGTACAAGGGGCCGTCTGGATTTCGACCATCTGCGTTCAATTGAAAGCTTTTTACCAAGGTGGCAAATTGCCCTTCGGTGGTGTACAGGCTAACTTGCATGCCAGCCGCGGGACAGCCATGCATGGTGTCCAAAACGTGTGTACTTAAACCCATGTTTAATTTTCCTTAAATTTGTCGACTGAAAGTGTATACACTTTTGGCTTTTGAAGCTATCATGAATTCGCA
>CANKXC010000161.1 GCA_947487355.1 Comamonadaceae bacterium
CTGATTTGTTGTCGCCGCGGCATTCCTGAAACGGAGTGGCTGCCTGTTTTGTTGGGCCTTGACGATGAGGGCGCCGGCTTTACAGACGAGGCGCAAAAGGTCAAGTTTTTGAACCTGTGGCAACAGCGTTATGACGAAGTCAAGACAGCCCTCGACACCGAAATTAAAGCACTCGACGAAGACAGTGCCTATGCGCCCGAAGTCATGGATGTGCGCGGTGCCATTGCCAGCTTGCCCCCCGAAGAACGTGCCGAAATTGACAGCGAAGAAATTCCAGCCTTTGCCCAAGTTTGGGCTTTGGGATTTATGTTTGCCGTAGAAAACTGGCCAGACGAATGGACCGCCCCCAAGGACAAAGAAGCAGCGCAGTGGCACGACACCGCACTGGAAGCCATTGTGGCTTTGACCGAAGACGACACCGATACGCCAACCTTGTCAGCACTCAGTGAAGACGGTCCTTTGAGTGTCAGCGAATCTAGATTGAATGCCTATGGCGAAGCGCTGTGGGCAGTTTACGACTTGCGCGAAATTTGGCGCAGCATAGGCCCCCGTGTGGCACAGGTCATCAAAGAAGCCACGCCAGGTCGCAACGATGTCTGCAGTTGCGGCAGCGGCAAGAAGTACAAAAAATGTTGTGGTGCCAATTGAGCAATACGCTCAAAGCATGAATGTTTTCAAGGCCTCGATGGTGACATCGGGCAGCTCTTCGGGAATGAAGTGACCTGAAGGCAAAACTTGCCCAGAAACTTGACCTTCACATTGCGCTTGCCAAAGCTCCAGTGGTTTGAACATTTTGTTGACAACGCCTCGTTCGCCCCATAACACCAACAAGTCGCATTTGATTTTTTGACCTAAGTCGCGGCTTTCTTGATCGTGCACCAGGTCAATGCCGGCACTGGCGCGATAGTCTTCGCAAGCCGTGTGAACTGCTGGCATGAGATCGCCAGGCTGCTCTGGTGGCAAGGTGAGGCTGCGTTCGTATTCCGCCATGGCCTCGGGCTCTATGAAAGATGTGCCCGCCGAACCCCAACCACCCAGTTTGGCATGCAAATAATGCAGCACATTGCCGCCGATCATTTTCTCGGGCAAGGGGCTAGGCTGAATGAGGTGGAACCAGTGATAGTAAGCGCGCGCAAAGTCCATGTCGGTGCGCTTGTACATGTCCAGTGTGGGTGCAATGTCGAGCACGCACAAGCGCAACACGCGCGCTGGCGAATCGACCGCCAAGCGGTGCGCCACACGCCCACCGCGGTCGTGACCACACAAAAAGAAATCGTCCACATTGAGTTGGTCTAACAAGCCCAGCACGTCTTGCGCCATGGCGCGTTTACTGTAATTGCTGTGGTCGGGCAAACCAGGCACATGCGACGAATCGCCATATCCCCGCAAATCGGGCAGGACCAAGCGGTAGTCATTTTTCAAGGCCTGCGCCACACGGTGCCACATGACGTGGGTTTGCGGAAAGCCGTGCAACAACACCAGAACCGGCTTGTCCAACTGAGAAAGCCAATTGGCAGAGATGCGGGCACACACCACCACCCCGTTGACATTGAATTGACGTTTTTCAAAACCATCAAACCAAACGCTGGGAACGTCTGAAACCGGGGCAGAAAGATCTTGTGTGCTCATAGGAAGATTGTGCAAGCGATAGGGCTTCTTGGCAATTAGCGCTTAGCGCGCATTTCTGCCAAATCGTTCCACACATCTTGCCGCTGCAGTTGGCCCTTGACGACTTCAAAGCGGTCAATGAAGCGAATGTCTTTGAACTCAGTGCCATCGAGCCAAACGCCGTTCAACATGCCGCGGCAATACACCACGGTCTTGTCGCCTTGCCAAGACTCGTCAAAGCTCATATTGGTTTTCCAAACCTTCTGATAACGGGGGGCGGCCCAGGCCAATAACTCTGTGAGTTGGCGCATGGTTTCGCCACCTGGAAAAACCATCTCAAATTCTGGGGCTAAAAATGCCTGTGCCGCCTCTAACTTGCGTGCGGCCATGCAATCTAAAAACTCAGCCACCCGCTGACTGGCCTCTGGCAAGACCGGCCCGCCACTTGAATGCACCTTGCCGTCGCGGCGATAAGCGCTGACCTCTTGTACAAAAACTGTGGTGCCAGCATCAGAGGCATCGATGACGGACCTTGCGGTATGCGCCAAGCGCTGAACCAAACGTTGCTGCGCATCTTGCGGATAACCTGGCAATAGCGTGACTGAAATAACTGGCATGTTGAATCCTTATCGGCCCATGGGGGAGATACCCACCACAAGCGCATGCAAATGAAATGTGATGCTAGCCCACAACAAAGCGCCAAGCACAACTGCCGCCAAGGTGGCTGTTATTTTTGGTTTGGGTGCCTGCAATCGTTCGTCCATGGTTTGCGCTGCGGCAGCAGCACGGTCTCGCGCTCGGGATTTTTTGAAAATCAAGACAGACCACAGCAAGAAAGTACCAAACAAAACCAGGTCAGCCAAATTGCCATTGGCCAGCAAATGCGACAAGGCCCAAACTTTGACCGACAAAATCATGGGGTGACCCATGCGCACCTTGAAAAAATTGCCCGGAATGTAAGTTGCCACCAACAAAATGCTGGCCAACAACATGAGCAACACACTGATGTGACGGGTGGCGGTGGGAGGTTGCCAAATTGGGACGGGCTGCATTCTGACTTCGTTGTAGCCCACAATGAGAGCGTAAAAACCCACCAAAGATACAAGGGCATAAACCCCCTTGAAAGCTTTTTCGCCCCAAGCCTCGATGGTTCTTGACCGCCAGTCGTCGGCAAAGATGCGAACTGAGTGGGCGCCTAAAAACAAAACCAATCCCAAAATGAGCCAAGCCATGCAAACTCCCTATGAAGATAGAACGTGCATTGTCTAGTATTTTGAGATTGCCTCAGAGTTGCAGGGTTTCAGGGTTTCACCGCCGTGACTTCAATTTCAACCAAGGCACGGTCTTCCACCAAATCGGCCACTTGCACCAAGGTCATGGCGGGATAATTTTTACCCATCACTTCTTGGTACACCTTGCCCAGCTCACGACCTCTGGCCACATATTCTTTTTTGTCTTTGACATACCAAGTCATTCGGGCCATGTGTTCAGGGCCGGCACCCGCACATGCCAGCGTGGCCACAATATTTTGCAGCGCTTGTTTGCACTGTGCAACAAAATCGTCGGTTTCAAACTGGCAATGACCGTTCCAGCCGATCATGCCCGCCACAAAAATCATTTCGCCACGGGCAGCAATGCCGTTGGCATAACCTTTGGCAGGCGCCCAGCCCTCAGGCTGAAGGACTCGCAAAATTTCTTGAGACATGATCTTCCTTATTTTTCTAAATTGAAGGCTGGCGCTTGTTGACGCAATTTAAAGCGCTGCAACTTGCCTGTTTCGGTGCGGGGCAATGCATCGCAAAAAACCACCCGCCTCGGATATTTAAAGGGTGCAATGGTTTGCTTCACAAACTCTTGAATTTCTTTTTCGAGTGCCGGTGAGCCTGAGTTGCCCGACTTTAAAACCACAAAGGCCATCACCACTTGTCCACGCTCTAAATCGGCAGCACCTACCACGCCACATTCGGCCACAGCAGGATGCTGCATGAGGGCACTTTCAACTTCTGGCCCCGCAATGTTGTACCCCGCCGAAATAATCATGTCGTCGTTGCGGGCTTGATAACTGAAGTAACCATC
>CANKXC010000162.1 GCA_947487355.1 Comamonadaceae bacterium
GCAACGATTGGTGGTCCTACGGCTTGGAAAAAAATGTGGATGTGCTTGAAACCTTCACGCGCTATCATCAAGAACAAGGCCTCTCACCCCGAAAACTCAGTCCGCAAGAATTGTTTGCACCTGAGTCGCTCGAGGCTTTCAAAATTTAAATTTTTTTAAAAGACCCGCTCATGGAATTTTCCCTCAGCCCCGATGGGGTGCTGATCATTGCGGTTTGTACCTTGGCCATTTTGCTAGGTGGTGTGATCAAGGGAACGCTAGGTGTGGGTTTGCCTTTGTTTGCTGTGCCGCTTTTGTCACTCTTAATTGGCAGCACCCACGCCATTGCTTTGGTGGCGGTACCTGTCTTGGTGTCCAACATTTGGCAAGCATGGCAAGAAGGCAGTTGGACGGCCAGTATGAAGCGTTTTTGGCCACTCATGTTGTCTCAAAGCATCATGACGGTGTTGGCTGTTTATTTCACACTGTCATTCAGTGTGAAGCAGCTCAATATGTTGGTTGCCTTTGCAGTGCTGCTGGCGGTCGTCCTCATGTTGTTCAAGCCCAGCTTCAATATTCCGCCTCACCGAGAAAAAATGATGGGCACTTTGGTGGGAGGCTTGTCTGGCATTTTGGGTGGGGTATCTTCATTGATGGGCCCTATCTTGATCAGTTACACCATGTCCTTGAAACTGAAAAGAGACGAATTTGTGGGCGCTATCAGCGTCATTTATTTGATGACAGCTTTGCCGATGTACATGGCGATGTTCAGCTTTGGCCGGATAGAAGCCATGGACTTAGGTTACTCCGTGCTGGCACTGATACCCATGGCAGTTGGCTTAAAGGCCGGCCAAAAACTAAGACATCGTTTGAGTGAAGAAGCCTTTCGCAAAGTGCTTTTGGCCTTCCTAATTTTGATCGCCGTCTTGTTGGTGTTTCGATAAAGCTACGACAAGTTCAGGTTGAATTTAAAACACCCACATCAGCAAAGACGTCATCAGCACATAGCGCAAAAACTTGCCTATTGCCATGTAAATGGCACAGGGTAAAAGTGGCATTTTGAGCCAACCCGCCACAGCACACAAAGGGTCGCCTACGCCAGGTAGCCAAGCCAATAAGCATGCCTTGGGGCCCATGCGTTCTAACCATTGGAGGGCGCGCGAGTTCATTTTGTCGCTCAGACTGGCTTTTGAATCGGCTTGGAGTTTTCTTTTGCGCACCAAATCAACGGCATGCTGCGTGCCATAACCCATCCACCAACTGACCACGCCACCCAAGGTGTTGCCAATGGTGGCCACAAAAATAGCCATCCAAAATAAATCGGGATTGAGTTTGACCAGGCCAAAGACGGCTGGTTCAGACCCTAGGGGCAGGAGAGTGGCAGAAACAAATGCAATGACAAACACAGTTGACAAACCGTGCTCTGGCAATGCCAACCAAGACAGCAATTGGGTGATGTAAGGGGTGAGCCAAGCTTCCATTTGTTGCTGAGTGTAGCCAAAGGTTACTTTTTTGTAATTTCTTTGAAAATAATTCCCCTGCTTAAAAATGAAGCAATTACAATCGTGCCTCCTTTTTAAGCAGTCCGATCTTTCCTCTTTATACCTTGTTCATGCAAATCGGACCTCACGTCTTACCCAACAATGTCTTTGTGGCGCCCATGGCGGGTGTTACAGATCGACCATTTCGCCAACTGTGCAGACAGTTTGGTGCGGGTTATGCCGTCAGTGAAATGGTCACCTCCAGAAAAGATTTGTGGAAGAGTTTGAAGACTTCCCGCCGCGCCAACCACGATGGCGAGCCTGGCCCCATTGCTGTGCAAATTGCAGGCACCGATGCCGCCATGATGGCCGAGGCTGCGGCCTACAACATCGATCAGGGCGCACAAATCATTGACATCAACATGGGCTGTCCGGCCAAGAAAGTTTGCAACAAATGGGCAGGCTCGGCCCTGATGCAAAACGAATCTTTGGCCATTGAAATTGCTCAAGCGGTGGTGGCCACTTGCGCCCCTCGTGGCGTACCCGTCACTTTAAAAATGCGCACTGGTTGGTGCGACACTGAAAAAAATGCGGTGGTGTTGGCCAAGGCATTTGAAAGCGTGGGCATTCAGATGGTGACGGTTCATGGCCGTACGCGTGAGCAGGGTTACAAAGGCTTTGCTGAATACGACACGGTGGCAGCGGTCAAGGCCGCCATTAAAATTCCAGTGGTGGCCAATGGCGACATTGACTCACCAGAAAAAGCTTTGGAAGTTTTGAAGCTGACGGGTGCAGATGCGCTCATGGTGGGTCGTGCCGCGCAAGGTCGGCCTTGGATCTTTCGTGAGGTCGTTCATTTTTTGGCCACTGGCGAGCACCTCGCGCCCCCCTTGGTGGCAGAGGTTAAACGTGCATTGCTTGACCACTTGCAAGATCACTATGGTTTGTATGGTGAGTTGACCGGCGTACGATCTGCACGCAAGCACATTGGCTGGTATGTGCGCGGCTTGCCAGGCGGCGATGATTTTAGAGACCACATGAACACCTTGGAAACAGCCGAATTGCAGTCCTTGGCTGTGGCAGATTTTTTTGAAGCAATGGCATCGCGCATGGAGCGCATGCCAAAAGCTGTTTCAGGCCAGACGCCTGAAATGGTTTTGGAGACAATGGAATGAGCAAGAAGAAAATTGACGAATGCATCCGTGAAAGCTTGAACACCTATTTTCACGACATGAAGGGTGTGGAACCCCACGGCATGTACGACATGCTTTTGAGCGCCGTTGAAAAACCATTGTTAGAAGTGGTCATGCAACACGCCGAGCAAAACCAATCGCGCGCTGCGGAGTGGCTCGGCTTAAACCGAAACACTTTGCGCAAAAAACTTTTAGATCACAAACTTTTGAAGTAATTAAATGAAAGCATTGATTTCTGTCTCTGACAAAACCGGCATCGTCGAGCTGGCCCAGGCATTGCATGCCTTGAAGGTGGAGTTGGTCTCTACCGGCGGTACTGCCAAGCTGCTGGCTGAACAAGGTCTGCCTGTGACAGAGGTTGCGCGAGTGACTGAGTTTCCAGAAATGCTGGATGGCCGGGTCAAAACATTGCACCCCAAAGTGCATGGCGGTTTGTTGGCGCGCCGTGATGTACCCGAGCATATGGCTGCATTGAAAGAGCACGGTATTCAAACCATCGATTTGCTCATCGTTAATTTGTACCCTTTTGAAGCCACGGTGGTCAAACCTGGATGTACCTTAGAAGACGCCATTGAGAACATTGACATTGGCGGCCCCGCCATGGTGCGCAGTGCTGCCAAAAATTGGAAAGACGTAGCGGTGTTGACCGACGCATCTCAATACGCTGGCGTCATCGAGGAACTCAAAGCCCATGGCAAAGTCTCTGACAAAACGCGCTTTGCTTTGTCGGTGGCTGCCTTCAACCGCATCAGCAATTACGACGCGGCCATCAGTGACTATTTGTCTTCTTACAATTTGGAAGACGGCACCCGGACAGAATACTCAGCACAGTCGAATGGCCGTTTTGTAAAGTTGCAAGACCTGCGTTATGGCGAGAATCCGCATCAAACCGCAGCCTTCTATCGCGATTTGTATCCCGCACCTGGCTCATTGGTCACGGCTGTGCAATTGCAGGGCAAAGAACTGTCTTACAACAACATTGCAGATGCCGATGCGGCTTGGGAATGCGTGAAGAGTTT
>CANKXC010000163.1 GCA_947487355.1 Comamonadaceae bacterium
CTGCCCATCAGGGTCATGCCCCAAAGTGTTTCACCCAAAAACAACCACGCAAACAATGCAGAGAACAGCGCATGGGTTGCAAACAAAACACCCGATCGGCGTGGCCCCAATCGGTTCATGCACACGAACAAAGCCGTGTCTCCCACCAAAATACCCACCCAGCTGGAAACTGACAACCATGCAATGTTTTCAAGTGTGAGCTCGGGCCAGCGGCCGACATAAAACGCAGCCATCCACAACATGCACATGGCAAAAAACAAGCGCCATCGGGTGAATGCAAATGCGCCCATCGAGTTGGAAGCATTGGCCGAAAACAAAGCACCCACAGCCCAGCAGCCAGAGGCCATGGCTGCCAACAACTCAGGCGCCAGCATCAGCTGCCCGCAACCTTCATCCGATTGATGAGGACCGAGCCCAAAGTTTTGGCGCCATAGTTGTAGGTGTCGGCACCAATGGCTTCAATGCCTTTGAACATAGTTTTCAAATTGCCCGCAATGGTAATTTCGTGAACGGGGAATGCAATCTCGCCGTTCTCAACCCAGAAGCCCGAAGCACCGCGTGAGTAATCGCCTGTGACGTAATTCACGCCCTGCCCCATGAGTTCAATCACAAACAATCCGGTACCCAATTTTTGAAGCATGGCTTTCAAATCATCTTCTGGTCGTGTGCGTTTGGATGACATGACTAAATTGTGAGAACCGCCTGCATTGCCCGTGGTTTTCATGCCCAGCTTGCGCGCGGAATAGCTGCTCAAAAAGTAGCCCTCCACACGACCACCCGACACCACCTTGCGCTTCATACCGCGAACACCTTCATCGTCAAATGGCGAGCTGCCTTTGCCGCGCAACACATGGGGATCTTCCAAAATATCGATGTGCTTGGGAAATACTTGCTTGCCCAGAGAGTCCAGCAAAAAGCTGCTCTTTCGGTACAAAGAGCCACCACTGACAGCTTGAACAAAACCACCCAGCAGACCGGCTGCCACTGGCGCTTCAAACAACACGGGGCATTCGGTGGTAGGAATTTTTCGGCTACCCAAGCGGCTTAATGCACGCTCTGCGGCATAGCGTCCAACGGCCTCGGGCGATGCCATTTGATCGGCCGCACGCATGGAGGTGAACCACGCATCGCGTTGCATTTCGGCATGTTTGCCAGGCAAGGCAGCAATGGGCGCAACCGACATGCTATGACGCGAACTGGCATAGCCACCTCGGAAACCATGCGTGTGGGCACTGAAAAAATGGCTTTGTTGGGCAGAAACACCGGCACCATCGCTGTTGGTAATTCGGCGACTTGTTTTCAAAGCCGCTGCTTCGCAGGCCAATGCCAATTGGGCCGCTTCTTCGCTGTTGATCGACCAAGGATGGAACAAATCCAATTCGGGTTGATCTTTGGCGATGTCTTCTTCGTCAGGCAGTCCTGCGGTTGGATCTTCAGCTGTGAAACGGGCGATATCGAAAGCCGCTTGAACCGTTTGTTGAATGGCCTTCTCAGAAAAGTCAGAAGTGCTGGCATTGCCGCGGCGGTGCCCCACATACACCGTGACCCCCAAAGATTTGTCGCGGTTGCGCTCAACCGTCTCTAGCTCGCCCTTGCGAACACTGACACTCAAGCCACAACCTTCAGAAGCTTCTGCGCCTGCGTCGGTCGCGCCAATATTTTTGGCGTGTTTCAGGGCAGAATCAACCAATCCCTCAAAATAGTTTCGGCTGTAGCTAAAACCATCGTTGGCCTGTGCGTTCAATGATTGCTTGGATGCCTTGGTTTTTTTTGTCATGGGGGTCAGATTCTTCAAAACGGTCATTTCATACAATTCTAGGTGACGGCTATGATACTTGCCGTCCCGCAATAAGGCTTCAGCGCTCACATGTCCCGTAAATTCAAAAAAGGTTATTTCGTTCAAGGTCAATTTGTTGCCGAAGGCAGCGAGCTTGATCTTGAGCTCAAACGCGAACTCAAGGGCGGTAGCGATGAGCCCAGCCGCACAGAGTTGAAGCGTGAAAGCGACGAGCTGCAAAAGCTGGGGGAAAGCCTACTCACCCTTAGGGCCGATTTAATGGCCAAAGTCGATTTGCCTGAGAAATTGGTAGAGGCCGTGGCTGAGGCCAAACGCATCACCAATTTTGAAGGCAAACGTCGCCAAATGCAGTTCATTGGCAAACTCATGCGAAAACTGGACGAGGATGCCGTTGAAGGGGTGCGAGCTGCTCTGCTCGAGCAAAGTCAAGGTTCGGCGCAAGAGACCTTGCAGCTTCATTTGGCAGAGCAATGGCGCGATCGACTCATCAAAGAAGACGATGCATGTGGTGAATGGCTACAAAGCTTCCCAGACACCGACAGCCAACAGCTGCGAGCCCTAATAAGACAAGCGCGCAAAGACGCACCAGCCACAACTGCCGCCAATGTTTCGCAAGGTCTAGCGCCTAGGCAAAGCCGCGCCTACCGCGAAATTTTCCAAATGGTTCGTACCGAGCTAAGCAACTCGCAAAGCGATGCTGCCGGCACCGACCCACTTGGTGAAGAAAACTGAGTTCCACCCAAATACACAAGCACCACCATGTCATCGCTTCACGATCTCGTCAAAATAGGCATCGTCTCCATCAGTGACCGCGCCAGCACTGGCGTCTATGAAGACAAGGGCCTACCCGCCCTGCAAACATGGCTGACCACGGCCTTGAAAAATACGCTGGAATTTGAAGCGAGACTGATTCCTGACGAAAAGGAACGCATCAGCGCCACCTTGGTTGAATTGGTCGATGCGGGTTGCAGTTTGGTCCTGACCACAGGCGGCACCGGTCCTGCCATTCGGGATGTAACGCCCGAAGCCACACTGGCCATTGCCGACAAAGAAATGCCAGGCTTTGGTGAGCAAATGCGTCAAATCAGTTTGAAGTTTGTGCCAACAGCCATTTTGTCGCGCCAAGTGGCTGTTATTCGAGGACAAAGCTTGATCATCAACTTGCCAGGTCAACCCAAGTCGATTGCAGAAACGCTGGAAGGTTTAAAAGACAGTCAAGGTCAGAGTGTGGTTCACGGCATTTTTGCGGCCGTGCCCTATTGCATTGATTTGATTGGCGGTCCTTACCTTGAAACCAACGACGAGGTTTGCAAATCTTTCAGGCCCAAATCAGCCATTCGCCCGCCAGCGGCCTGAAAATTATTTACCCACCAGCTGATTTAATTTTTCAGCTTCAAAAGTTTCTTGCCTGGCTGCATCGCCCGGCATTTGAATGCCTTCTGATTTGCCCTGGTTCGCGTTCATTTTTTCAAGCGCTTGCCACAGCATGGCAATTTGATGTTCTTGACTGGATGCGTTGTCAATCAAGCCTCGCATGGCTTGCGACAAGGGGTCGTCGTTTTGCGTCACGCCATAAGCGGAAAAACCCATTTTTGATGCAGTGGCTTCGCGCTGAACATCGGCATCTTCTTGAATGATTCGTGCAGGGTTTCCTACTGCGGTGGCCCCTGCAGGGACGGGCTTGGTGACGACAGCGTTAGATCCCACTTTGGCGCCATCACCGACAACGAATCCACCCAAGATTTTGGCACCCGCACCAATCACCACATCCTTACCCAAAGTAGGATGTCGTTTTTCGCCTTTGTACAGAGATGTACCACCCAAAGTGACGCCGTGATAGATGGTGCAACCATCGCCAATTTCGGC
>CANKXC010000164.1 GCA_947487355.1 Comamonadaceae bacterium
CTACGAAGAAGAAGCTGGGTTTATTTTGCAGCCTGGGCAAGGCCTGATCAACGCCTTGGTTAGCGCCACTCAGCCCGAAGCCACGGGCAAGCTCTACGATTTTTCTTGTTACCGCGCCAGCGAGTACGTTATTTTGTTGGGCTTGGCCCAAGAGGCTTCAAAGCACAACACGCCTTTGCTCGATGACTTGCAAAAGTTAAATGAGGTTCATGCGGTGCGTTCTGGGCAGTTTCATGATGTCTATTTGCATGAATACGGCACGCCAGAAAAGCCATTGCCCAGCCATTTCTTTGTGCCGGGCGATCGACTTTGGTTTCGCAACCCCGACGAGGCCTCCTCAGACATCACGGGCTATGAAGGCTCTTGGGTCATTTACATGGGCAGCGGCTTGTTCAGCAATTTCTGGAAGCGCGACCAACCTTATACTTTGATCGCCAAGTGTGTTGAGATTTATCACTGGCGCGAAGGCTTACAAACCAACTCAAATGGCGAGTTGTGGATGGATGAGAGCGTGGTTGAAGCCTGCATGGTTGACACTCTGCGCAATCCCACCAAATTGAAATGGGTGCTTCAACGCATGATGAAAATGCGCGACCCCAAAGGGGTTTACGCCGATGGCGGGTGCCTAGATTCAACCCGCGAATACCCAAAACAAATTTTCCCGGGCATCAATGAGCTGAATTTGCCACGTTATTAGAGTTTGGCTTTGTGGCCTTGCGCCCTGATGGTCTCTAATGATCCCTGATGGTGTTGGCGGGCAGCTGATCAATTTCCATGAACAATTGCGCCAAAGATTGGCCAGCAGCATTTAACAAGGCTTGACCCTTTTCGGCTGTGGCGGCAGCGGCATTGCCTGCAGCGCCCAAAGGGTTGTAGTCTTGCATTTGCCAGGCCAGTTTGGCGCTTTTGCCATTGCCCAAAATAGGGAAATTGGCGGCCCGGTCTTCCGAAGTCGATTTGAAATTTTGCGCTTCGTCCATGCGAACGGCCTGGGGCTTCAGTGCCAACATGACGGAAGTTTCAACATCGCCGGCATGCACACCAAAACGATGTTCGTGTTCAGAAAACAGGGTATTCAAGTCGTGGCCTTGGGCATCACGCAACGGCAATTGGTACCAATTGACGCTGTAAACCAACATGCCCAATCGGGCGCGCAAATCGCGCGCCACCACATCCATGGCGCCAACGTGGCCACCGTGGGCGTTGAACATGACCAGTTTGTGAATGCCAGTAGCCTTGACCGATTCGGCAATGTCGGTCCACAAACGAATGAGGGTTTCGGGCTTGAGGGTGAGTGTGCCCGCAAAAGCCGCATGTTCAGGGCTGAGGCCCACCGCTTGGGTTGGCAAAAAATAAACCGGCAAGTTTGAAGCTTGCGCCTGAAGTACGGCAACGCTGCGAGCAATGACCGCATTGACAATGTCGGTGTCGACTGACAAAGGCAGGTGCGGGCCATGTTGCTCAGTGGCCGCCAGCGGCAACACGGCAATTGCGCGCGACTTGTCCATGCCCGCAAAGTCTTGGGTGTTTAAATCTGACCAAAAATGGGTATTGAGTGACATGCAAAGCCTATTGACTAGGCTGTCAGTTTAATAGACTGGCGGTTCAGAGGAAAAGAATTTCGGGTGTAGAGTCTCGTTATTCCAATGGCAGCGTTGCAAATGAACCTACAGTTCATCAAGCGGCCGTTGACTGAAGTTTGACCCAGACCTAAAAAATTTTATTCATGCATTTAAATTGCGCCTTGCCTTTTTTCCAAATAGCCAAACAGTTTCGGGCCTTGCTGGTCTGCGGCTTTTTGATGCTTTTGTGGGCTATGGCACAAGCACAAACACAAGTTTTGGGCGGGCCTGCTGCCAACAAAGCCACAGGTCAGGTCGTTAGCACCGGGCAAGTACAGGCCACTTTGCAGGTTTACGCACCCAAGGGACTTGTTGCAGGCGAAACTTTTTGGTTGGGCTTGCAAATTCAACATCAACCTCAATGGCACACCTACTGGCGCAATCCGGGTGACTCGGGTCTGGCAACTGAACTGCAATGGCAATTGCCCGAAGGCCTGACGCCTGGCAATTTAATTTGGCCGGCCCCCCAAAAAATTCCGGTGGGCAGCATGGCCAACTACGGCTATGAAGGCAGTGTGCTCTTGGTCACCCCAGTTCAAGTCGGACCCAAGTTCAAAGTCAGCGCATCTGAGACAGACATCACAGTTCAGCTTCGTGCCTCTTGGTTGGTTTGCAAACAAGAATGCATTCCACAAGAAGGGGAGTTTTTGGTGCGGGTGCCTGTCAAAGGCAGCACGGTCATGGCCTCAGAGGCTTTCCAAGCCGCGCTTTCAAACCAAGCGCAATCGCTCAAAGGCAATCATTCGGCTGTGATTGCTGAAGATGGCCGAACACTGACATTGAAAATCGACGCATTGCCACCTGAATTGAGCGCGGGTACTTGGACCATTTATCCGCAAACGGCCAATGTGATGCGCAACAGTGCCGCGCCCAGCATTCAAGCCAACAGCATCACCTTGCCTATTTCTAGCGAAAGAATGGACAGCCCCCAACGCATGGTGTGGTTGTTGGTGCAAGGAACGGCCAGTGCTCCGACTGGCAAACAATGGGTTTTAGAAAGCCCTGTGCAAGGCAAGTGGCAAGAGTGGACGGAAGCGCCCGCCGCCTACAACGCCAGCCAGTTTCAACTGAGCTCGGTACCTGCGGCTATTTCTGCGGCACCCTGGGCCACTTGGATTCTGGCGGTACTGGGTGCGTTTTTGGGGGGCATGCTTTTGAACTTCATGCCGTGCGTTTTTCCAGTGTTGGCCATCAAGTTGCTGGGCATCACCCAGCATTCTGGCAATCAGAGAACCATGCGCCTTTCTGCGTGGGCCTTTAGCTTGGGCGTTTTAATTTCGTTCTTGTTGCTGGGCGGTTTGATGTTGGCCTTCAGAGCGGCTGGCGCACAAATGGGTTGGGGCTTTCAGCTGCAGTCGCCCTGGGTGGTCGGCGCGCTGGCCTTCTTATTTGCCATCATGGGACTGAATTTATCGGGCTTGTTTCAGTTTGGCCATTTTGTGCCCAGCTCGGTGGCCAGTTTTCAGTTTGCCAATCCGGCCACCAATTCTTTGTGGTCGGGTGTGTTTGCGGTGGTCATTGCATCGCCTTGTACCGCGCCATTCATGGGGGCTTCTTTGGGCTTGGCCATCGGCTTTCCGGCTTGGCAAGCACTGCCTATTTTTGGCGCCATGGGCTTGGGCATGGCCTTGCCCTTCTTATTGGTTTCGATCAGCTCGGCTTGGCTGAAGTTTTTGCCTAAACCCGGCGCATGGATGAACACCTTCCGCCATGTCATGGCTGTGCCCATGTATGCCACGGCCATTTGGTTGGTTTGGGTGCTGGGCTTGCAAACAGGCTGGTGGGAAAACGCCCAAACGCAGGCCCCCAGCGCAGCATCTGCATCACAAGGTGACGCATCACGGCCGGCCATTGTTTGGGAAGCCTGGTCTGAAGACAAGGTCAGCGCAGCCAGAAAAGAAGGAAGGCCTGTCTTTATTGACTTTACGGCGGCTTGGTGCGTGACATGCCAATTCAATAAGAAAACCACCTTT
>CANKXC010000165.1 GCA_947487355.1 Comamonadaceae bacterium
TCCCAAATGAGTTCAAACAGCGAGTGCAAAAAGAACCAAGCGTCTTCTACATCCTTGACATCATCGCTTGCGTCCAATAACTTGAGGATGTCGTTTTTGTAGTTGTCAAACAGATGGCTGACCAACTGCTCTTTGGCCGGAAAGTGATAGTACAAATTGCCAGGGCTGATGTTGAGCTCTGACGAAATGAGGGTGGTCGACACATTGGGCTCACCATAACGATTGAACAGGTCGAGTGAGACCGTGGCAATTCGCTCGGCGGTGCGGCGGGGGGCTTTTTTGGCCATGCGGAAGTCTGGTGAGCCTTTTATCGGACCTGTTAAGTTGCCGACTTTTTGCTTCGGGCTGGTGTCTTGCGTGCGGTTTTGGCGGGGCCAGATTGAGAAGGCGCAGTTTTAAGGGCGGCCTCCAGCGCACTTTCAAGCGCTGCAACTCTCTCTTGCAATTCAGCCACTTCTTGGGCGGTGGGCAAGCCTAAACTTTTGAGGGCACGCGCTACTCGGTCTTCAAAGAGGTGCTCCAATCGGTCAACCTTGGCACCGATGGGGGGGACCAATCCAGCCCCAAGACCTTGAGTCAACTGATTGAAATGCGCTGCGGCTTCATTGATTTTTTCTTGGGCAGAGGCTTGCGATTGACGCTGAAAAGCCAGCCCTTTTTCGACCAAGGACTCGAAGGCTTTGCTGCCTTGCTCGCGGGCTTGCGCCTGCGCTTGCGCCATGGCGCCAAGGCCCGCTAGCCAAATGTCTTGGGAGGCAGCGCTGTGCAAGGGCGCTTCAGTTTGGGTCTTGGATGCGCCTTGGGCGGTCTTTTTGGAGGCAGATGTGGCCATGGAAACTCCGTACTTCTTGGGGTTGATCCTCTAAAGATCAACTTTAACCGCAGTCGATGGCCCTGCCAAGCTTATAAAATGTCGTTTTAGAAAGAATAAGCATGACTGTGTTGATTACCGGCGGTGCTGGCTTCATAGGCGCCAACTTTGTGTTGGACTGGGTGGCCCACACGTCTGAAAAAATTGTGAACCTCGACAAGCTGACCTATGCCGGCAACTTGGAGTCATTGGCTTCACTGAATAACAATCCTCAGCATGTGTTTGTGCAAGGCGATATTGGCGACGCAGACTTATTGACCCAGTTATTGGCCGAACACCAGCCCCGCGCAGTGTTGAACTTCGCAGCAGAAAGCCATGTAGATCGTTCTATTCATGGCCCTGGCGACTTCATTGAAACCAACATTGTCGGCACCTTCCGTTTGTTGGAGTCGGTGCGTGGCTACTGGCAAGCCTTGAACGCTGAAGACCAAGCCAAGTTTCGCTTTTTGCATGTGTCGACCGATGAGGTGTATGGCAGTTTGTCGCCCCAAGACCCCGCCTTCACAGAGCAGCACCAGTACGAGCCCAATAGCCCCTACAGTGCCAGCAAGGCCGCCTCCGATCACTTGGTGCGCGCATGGCACCACACCTACGGCCTACCCGTGCTGACCACCAACTGCAGCAACAACTACGGCCCATTGCACTTTCCCGAAAAGCTCATACCGCTCATGATTGTGAATGCCTTGGCGGGCAAGCCGCTGCCTGTGTATGGCGATGGTATGCAGGTGCGTGATTGGTTGTATGTCAAAGACCACTGCAGCGCCATTCGCCGAGTGTTGGAGGGTGGGCGTTTGGGTGAGACCTACAACGTGGGGGGTTGGAATGAAAAACCCAACATTGAAATTGTCAAAACAGTTTGCGCATTGTTGGACGATTTGCGCCCCCGCGCAGATGGCCAAAGTTATGCCACGCAAATTTCGTACGTCAAAGACCGCCCTGGGCACGACCGTCGTTACGCCATTGACGCACGCAAGCTAGAAAAAGAACTGGGTTGGAAGCCAGCCGAAACTTTTGAAACTGGCATTCGCAAAACAGTGGCTTGGTATTTGGAAAACGCCGAATGGGTGGCGCATGTCCAAAGCGGCGCTTACCGCGATTGGGTTACCAAGCAGTACACGGCCTGAATTTAGAAACACAGCGGCCCCACCCATGAAAATTTTATTGCTCGGAAAAAACGGTCAAGTGGGCTGGGAGTTGCAGCGCAGTTTGGCACCCTTGGGTGAGGTGCTGGCGCTAGATAGAAACAGCACATCCCACTGCGGCGACCTGGCCAATTTAGAAGGCTTGGCCGAAACGGTGCGGGTCTTCAGGCCGCAAGTGGTGGTCAATGCCGCTGCATACACCGCAGTCGACAAAGCCGAGTCCGATCAAACCACAGCGCATGTGGTCAATGCCATGGCGCCCGAGGTTTTGTCGCGGGCATGTGCCGCCATCGATGCCTTGTTGGTTCATTACTCCACCGACTATGTGTTTGATGGCAGTGGCCAAACCCCGTGGATTGAAACCGTTGCCACGGGCCCCCTCAATGTGTATGGCCGCAGCAAATTGGCAGGCGAGCAAGGCATTGCCAAGCAAGGCGCTAGGCACGTTATCTTTAGAACCAGCTGGGTTTATGGCACTGAAGGCGGCAACTTTGCCAAAACCATGTTGCGCTTGGCCCAAGAACGCGAAAAGATGGCCGTCATCAACGACCAGTTTGGCGCGCCCACCGGTGCTGCTTTGCTGGCCGACATCACAGCCCTCAGTTTGCAGCAATCGCAGGCGCTGTCTGGCATTTATCACTTGGCGGCGGCGGGTGAAACCACATGGCATGCCTATGCCGAATATGTTTTGCAAACTGCCAAGCAATTCAAGCCCGACATTGAGTACAAAGTGAAAGAAGTGGCGGCAGTGCCCACTTCAGAATTTCCCACGCCGGCGCAACGCCCCCTCAATTCCCGACTCAATTGCAGCAAGTTGCAACAAGCGCTTCAGTGCCAGTTGCCAGACTGGCAAAAAGGGGTCGACAACATGCTCTCAAAAATTTTGTGATCTTGTTTGCGGGAAGGGTTCTAAATGCCCCAAAAGTGTTCACAATACGGCATTGACAGGCTTTTCCACCATGAGCAAGTACTGACTTGCATGTTCTCAATTTGACGCACCATCATGACTGACATCGATTCTTTGGCCCACATTGCACCTCGCGATAAAGCAGAAATTTTGGCCCAGGCTTTGCCCTACATCCGAAAGTTTCACGGCAAAACATTGGTCATCAAATACGGTGGCAACGCCATGACCGACCCTGCCCTGCAAGCCGACTTTGCCGAAGATGTGGTGCTGTTGAAATTGGTGGGCATGAACCCGGTGGTGGTTCATGGCGGCGGCCCGCAAATTGAAACAGCTTTGAAGCGCTTGGGCAAAAAAGGCGAGTTCATTCAAGGCATGCGCGTGACCGATGCCGAAACCATGGAAGTGGTGGAGTGGGTCTTGGCGGGTGAAGTCCAACAAGACATTGTGGGCTTGATCAACCAAGCTGGCGGCAAAGCGGTGGGCCTCACCGGCCGCGATGGCGGCATGATTCGCGCCAAAAAATTGAAGATGGTCGACAACACCGATCCCAACAAAGAATACGACGTGGGCCAAGTGGGCGAAATTGAATCGATTGA
>CANKXC010000166.1 GCA_947487355.1 Comamonadaceae bacterium
CTTGAATTACGAACCCTCCGTCATGGAGAGTTTCTTGGTTAGAGCCAAGCAAACAGGTGTCACACCCCTAGATGTTATTTACGATCATTTGAGCGCGGGCAATGGCGAAGGTTTAATTTACTTCCCCATCTTCAATTACAACGAAGGCAACCTGAACACCGTTCGCAAAATGTTAGCGCATCCCCGCGCTTTGAGTGGCCTCAGCGACGCCGGAGCGCACGTGGGAACTGTTTGTGACGCTAGTTTCACCACCTTCATGCTCACCCATTGGGTGCAAGGCCGCAGCCAAGACAGTCTGCCCCTCGAAACGGCCATCGAGATGCTGACAAGTCGGAATGCCAATTACTTGGGACTCAAAGACAGGGGGGTTCTGGCTGTAGGCATGCGCGCCGATATCAACGCCATCGACCCGCAACAACTCAGCGTCGGTCTGCCCAAGTTGGTTAACGACTTGCCTGCTGGTGGCAAACGCTTTTTGCAAAAGGCAAAAGGCTATGTCGCCACATGGGTGGCTGGTGAACAAGTTCAAACTGCAGGTGAGATCACTGCAGCTCGCCCCGGTCGTTTGGTGCGCATGGCATAAGCATTGAGCTCAAATCCTTGGGTTCACCCTAATGCCTTTTGACTTAAAAGGGCGTAACTTGTGCTTGTTAGCAAATTTTTTGTACCAACCCTTGTTTAGGAGTGAGTTATGTTTGCATTACCCCGTCGTCGTTTGTTGGCTACTGCTCTGCTGAGCACATTGGGTGTTTTCGGCGCCCTGTCCTCTGCTGCACAAAACTATCCAGTTCGCCCAATTACGCTCATCGTGCCTTGGGGTGCCGGCGGCGGCACAGATGCAACAGCTCGAATCATTGGAAGTCTTTTAGAAAAAGACTTGGGTCAACCCGTCACGGTTGTCAACCGCACGGGCGGTAGCGGTGTGGTGGGCCATGCGGCCATTGCTGCTGCTCAACCCGACGGCTACACCATTGGCTTGGCCACAGTTGAAATCGGCATGATGCATTGGCAAGGCTTGACCGATCTCACCAGCGCGTCCTACACCCCCATTGGTCTGGTCAATGCAGACCCCGCAGGCGTTCAAGTGCGGGCCGATTCACCTTACAAAACTGTCAATGAATTGTTAGCTGCCATCAAAGCAAACCCAGGTAAATTCAAAGCCTCTGGCACCGGTCAGGGCGGCATTTGGCACCTGGCCATCGCTGGCCTTTTGCGTGACCAAAAAATAGACCCAGCAGCCTTGCCATGGGTGCCTAGCAACGGCGCAGCGCCTGGCTTGCAAGACATGGTGGCGGGCGGCATTGAGGTTGCCCCTGTGTCCTTGCCTGAGGCACGTTCATTAATTGATGCAGGCAAAGTCAGAAGTTTGGCAATCATGAATGACAAGCCCTCCGCGCTCTACCCCAATGTGCCCACCCTCAAATCAGCCACTGGCAGCGATTGGACCATGGCGGCATGGCGCGGCATTGTGGCACCCAAAGGTTTGCCCGCACCTGTGCGCGACAAATTGGCTGAAGCTGTTCGCAAAGTGGCCGCAAGCAAAGAGTACAACGAGTTCATGGCCAGTCGCGGCTTCGGTGTGATCTACGCAGGCCCAGACGACTTTGCCAAGTTCATGGTGAAATCAAATACTGAATTGGGCGCCACCATGAAAGCAGTCGGCTTGGTCAAATAAGACCATGAAAATACACGACACCTTATTTGGGCTGTTCTTTTTGGCATTGGGCAGCTTGGTGCTCTTTGCCGTAAAAGACTTCCCAAATATACCGGGGCAACCAGTTGGTCCGGCACTTTTTCCAAGCATGATTGCCACAGGCCTTTGTGTGGCTGGCGTCATGCTGGTTCTCAAAGGTCTTCGAAATAAAACACCTACAGCCTGGTTTGCTTGGGAAGACTGGGTTCAATCTCCTCGGCATATTATTTCATTGTGCGTGCTTCTAGGGTCTGTGTTGTTCTACATTGCTTTTGCAAACACGATCGGATTTTTACCCACCAGCTTCATCATCTTGGTCGCACTTTTCAAGGCCCTAAGGGTGAACTGGCGGCGAACATTGATGGTGGCCGTCATCGCAACATTGGTTGTCCACTTTGCTTTCTACAAACTCCTGAGAGTCCCCCTGCCTTGGGGCGTTCTCACCCCTTGGGCATGGTGATTTTTTTGACATCGCTTTTTCAGTCAGTCGGATGAATTAGGAGCCTCCCTATGTGGACAGCCATCGGTCAAGCCTTCTCCATGGTCTTCGAGCCCTACACACTCATGGTGATGGTGGCAGCAGCTTTTTATGGCCTATTTGTGGGTGCAGTGCCCGGACTTACTGCCACCATGGCCACGGCCTTGCTGGTGCCCGTCACTTTTTTCATGCCCCCTATTCCCGCCATTGCTGCCATGGTGACAGCCACAGCGATGGCCATTTTCTCGGGCGATATTCCGGGATGCTTATTGAGAATTCCAGGTACACCTGCATCTGCAGCCTACACCGACGAAGCGTTTGCCATGACCAAGAAAGGGCAAGCAGAATTAGCTTTAGGCGCTGGACTCGTCTTCTCTGCTGTGGGGGGCTTGTTTGGCACTGTTGTGCTCATTTTGGCGGCTCCAGCGTTGGCAGATTTTGCTTTGAATTTCAGCTCATTTGAGTATTTCTGGTTGGTGCTGTTGGGCCTCACTTGCGCCATCTTCATTACCACCGACCAACCACTGAAAGGCATCGTCACTTTGTTACTTGGCTTGTTGGTAGCCTGCGTTGGCCTTGGCAATCCTGCAGGTTTCCCACGCTTCACATTTGGCAATGCCGAAATGACAGGCGGCATTGGGATGATCGCCATGATGATTGGTATGTTTGCCATTTCAGAAATCATTCGATTTGTAGTCGACACCAGCCCGCCAGCTGAGTTGGTGGTTGAAAAAGTCGGCAGTGTGCTGTCGGGCCAATGGGCATTGGCCAAAAAATACCCCAAACAAATTTTGCGCGGCAGTGTGCTTGGAACCGCTGTAGGCGCTTTACCAGGAGCCGGCGCAGACATTGCCGCCTGGATGTCCTATGCCATGAGCAAGAAGTTTTCGAAAGAGCCCGAGAAGTTTGGCACGGGTCACGTTGAGGGCATTGTGGAATCGGGCTCTGCCAATAACAGCGCGCTTGCGGGCGCTTGGATTCCAGCGCTGGTGTTTGGCATACCTGGCGACTCCATCACGGCCATTGTGATCGGCGTTTTATACATGAAGAACATGAACCCAGGGCCAGCACTCTTCACTACCAATCCGCAAAATATCTATGCGGTGTTTTTGTTGTTCATCCTTGCCAACATCATCATGATTCCGCTTGGCATTTTGTGCATCAAAGTGGCCAAGCGCATTTTGCTGGTGCCACGGGAAGTGCTCATGCCCTTGATTTTGCTATTTTGCGTGGTGGGCACATTTGCCATCAACAACTCCATGTTTGAAGTGGGCATCATGTTGGTCGCGGGCATCTTGGCCTACATTTTGGAAGCCAATAAATTTCC
>CANKXC010000167.1 GCA_947487355.1 Comamonadaceae bacterium
GGCTGGACCTTCAAACAGTTTCGACAAGCATTGGCCAAAGCGGACAACCTCAAGTTGACCACGCAAAACCTCAGCGATCAGGACATCATGGCGCAATTGGGCAGGCCAGACCAGCATCCCGAAGGGCGTTTTTATCCTGACACTTACACCTATGCCAAGGGCGCCACAGATCTGTCTGTCATGAAGCGGGCGCTCAAATCCATGGACCAACATTTGAATCAAATTTGGTCGCAGCAAAAAAATCGCACGACCATCAAAAGTCCAGACGAGTTGCTCATTTTGGCCAGCATTGTTGAAAAAGAAACAGGCCGAGCCAGTGACCGCCCTTTGATTTCGGCCGTTTTCCACAACCGTTTAAAAATTGGCATGCGATTGCAAACCGACCCAACAGTCATCTATGGCATGGGCAGCACCTTTGATGGCAATCTGCGAAAGGCAGATTTAAAAACCGATACCCCCTACAACACATACACCCGCGCGGGCTTACCGCCCACGCCCATTGCCATGCCCGGCAAGGCGGCAATGCTGGCTTCTATAGAACCAGCGAACTCAAATGCCCTGTATTTTGTGGCAAAAGGCGATGGCACCAGCCATTTCAGCCAGTCGCTGAATGAGCACAATCAAGCTGTTAACAAATATCAACGCGGCATGGCTGCTCAGGGAAAATAAAACCATGAATCGTCCTTGGTTTATCTCTTTTGAAGGCATTGATGGTGCTGGCAAATCGACGCACATTGATGGTCTGGCAAACTGGTTCAAAGAGCGTGGACACACAGTAACACTGACGCGTGAACCAGGTGGCACACCGCTGGCCGAAAAATTCAGAACCCTGGCTCTGCATGAAAACATGGACCCTTTGACTGAAGCTTTGTTGATGTTTGCGGCGCGTCGTGAGCACTTGATCAATGTCATTGAGCCAGCGTTGTCACGAGGTGAGGTGGTCCTTTGCGATCGCTTTACAGACGCTACTTTTGCCTACCAAGGCGGGGGCAGGGGCTTCGATTGGAAGGTGCTTCAGTCACTCGAGGCCATGGTTCAAAATGTTGAGGCCACGCCACTTCGGCAACCCGATCTCACCATTTGGTTTGACCTGTCGCCTGAGATTGCTGCTGAACGTTTGTCGACTGCTCGTGTCCCCGATAAGTTTGAATCTCAACCCATTTCATTTTTTCAACAAGTGCGAGCGGGTTACGCCCAGCGCATGAATGAAATGCCCTCACGTTTTGCTCAAATTTCTGCCGATCAAACACGCGAAGCAGTTTGGCAAGATGTGGTCAAAGCCATCGAAAAAACATACCACACATGACAAGTATGGCGCCCTGGATTCATCGACAAAGTCTAGATTTGCTGGCACAGCAGGGGCATGCTTGGTTGCTTCAAGGGCCTTCAGGTTTGGGGCAATATGCTTTGGGCACTGCCTTAACCAGTGCATGGCTGTGCGAGTCCGAGCACGCATCAACAAAGGGGGCTTGCGGCCAATGCGGTAGTTGCCACGCCTTAAGTGTGCATACCCATGCCGATCTGTTTGTTTTGATGCCAGAAACAGTTTTATTGGACTTGGGCTGGCCTCTGAGCGAAAAAGCTCAGGCAGAAATAGACAACAAAACGAGAAAACCGAGCAAAGAAATTCGCATTGAGGCCATGCGCGATGCCATTGAGTTTTCTCAAAGAACCAATGCAAGAGGGCGCGGTAAGGCGGTCTTGGTTTACCCAGCAGAGCGCATGAACCACATCACCGCCAATGCCCTGCTCAAAACCCTAGAGGAGCCACCGGGCGATGTGAAATTTATCTTGGCCTCCGAGGCTGCACATCAGTTGCTGCCCACCATTCGAAGCCGCTGTTTGATTCACACCATGGCTTGGCCTGAAACCAAAGAAGCGCAGCAATGGTTAATCGATCAAGGATTTTCAGCGGCGGAGGCCACCTTTGCCCTCAAGACAGCAGGCGGTCGGCCTGAGGAAGTATTTCGACAAAAAGAGTTGGGCCAGACCATGTCATGGTGGGCCCAGTTTCCACGCGCCATGCATGCTGGCGATGCTTCGTATTGCAGCAATTTACCGCCCAGCGAAGTGATCGATGCCCTTCAAAAACTTTGCCACGACTTGATGATGCGTCAAGCTGCCGCTTCGCTTCGTTATTTCAATGACACTGACTTGCCAACGATCAAAACAAATGGCGCTTCATTGACCGCATGGTTTAAAAGACTGTCTCAAGCTGCAAGGTCTTCTGAGCATCCTTTCAACGCAGGACTTATGCTTGAGGCTTTGTGTTCTGAAGCGCGTGAAGTGATGAACGCCCCCTAATATGTACACCGATTCTCATTGCCATCTTTCATTTGCAGAGCTGAAAACAAATCTTGCAGACATCCGCGCTCAAATGGCAAGCGCTCAAGTCGGCCGGGCTTTGTGCATCTGCACCACCATCGAAGAATTTGAGCAAGTTCATGACTTGGCCAAAACCTATGACAACTTCTGGAGCACGGTAGGTGTCCATCCAGACAACGAAGACATCTACGAGCCTACCCTCCAAGATTTAATTGATCGTGGGTCATTGGCGCGTGTGGTGGCCATTGGCGAAACTGGCTTGGATTACTACCAAATGTCTGAACGCAAAGGCGGCAGAACCATCGCCGACATGGAATGGCAAAGAGAACGGTTTAGAACGCACATTCGAGCCGCTCGACATTTGCAGCTGCCGATGGTGATACACACGCGATCTGCCTCAGACGACACCCTTAGAATTTTGAAAGAAGAGGGCGAGTCGGGGGATATTGGCAGTGCAGGGGGTGTTTTTCATTGCTTTACTGAAACGCAGGCAGTGGCCAAAGCAGCGCTCGATTTGGGTTTTTACATTTCTTTTTCCGGTATATTGACCTTCAAATCTGCACAAGATTTGCGCGATGTAGCCGCCTGGGTACCATTGGACAGGTTGCTGATTGAAACGGACAGCCCCTATTTGGCCCCTGTTCCATATCGTGGAAAAACAAACAACCCTTCTTACGTGCCTTATGTGGCCCAACTTTTGGCGGATTTACGTGGCATGCCGGTGGAAGAAATGGCTGATTTAACCAGTCAAAATTTCAATCTATTGTTCCCCAAAGTGATGACTTGAACAGAATGACGACTTTAATTAACATGATAGATCACTTTAAAAATAATTTAAAGCGTATTGTTTTATATGCATTTTTTATAAATTTCTCAGTTTCATGGGCAGGCTCCTATGAGGATTTCTTCCAAGCCACCCAAAGAGACCAAGTTCAAGTAGTTTCTAACTTACTAAGTCGGGGTTTTGATCCAAACACTGTCAATGTGAATGCAGAGCCTGCTATTTTCGATGCTTGGGATCATGGCGCTTTAAAAGTCCTTGAAAGCCTGATTCGTCATCCCAATACAAAATTGAATGTCAAAAACAGTCATGGTGAAAGCCTATTGATGCTGGTTTGCCTTAAAGGCAACTTGAAGTTTTCGCAATTGCT
>CANKXC010000168.1 GCA_947487355.1 Comamonadaceae bacterium
GCCACCACGGCGTCAAAGTCGCCCATGGTGTCGACCAAGGTGCCATCCAGGTCAATCATGCAGGCTTCAACCTGCATGCCTCTTAAATTAGCCAACAGCCAGTTCCTTGCGCATGGCTTGAACGACAGACGCATAGTCGGGCTTGCCAAAAATAGCACTGCCCGCCACAAAGGTGTCTGCACCCGCATCGGCCACGCGGCGAATGTTGTCAACCTTGATGCCGCCATCGACCTCGAGGCGAATGTCTTTGCCAGACCTCTCAATCCATTTGCGGGCCTGCTCTACTTTGCGAAGGGCGCTGTCAATGAAGCCTTGGCCGCCAAAACCTGGGTTGACTGACATGATCAGAATCAGGTCGATGTCTTCAATGACCCACTCGAGCACGTCGAGAGACTCGGCGGGGTTGAACACCACACCCGCTTTGCAACCCTTTGACTTGATGGCCTGCACACTGCGGTGCACATGCGCAGAAGCATCAGGATGAAAACTGATGAGGTCGGCACCGGCGTCGGCAAAGGCAGCGGCCAATGCATCGACTGGCTGAACCATCAGGTGCACATCGATGGGCACACCTTTGCCATCGGCTGTTTTGGCATGCGGCTTCAGCGCCTGACAAATCATGGGGCCAAAGGTGAGGTTGGGCACGTAATGGTTGTCCATCACGTCGAAGTGAATCCAGTCTGCGCCGGCGGCAATGACATTGCGAACTTCTTCACCCAAGCGGGCAAAGTCGGCGGACAAAAGTGAGGGAGCAATGCGGTAGGTGGTCATACCCGAATTGTCTCATTTTGTTTTGTCATTTGCACTTGAGGTTATGCTCTGCTTATGGGCGAATTTGACCTGATCGAGACCTTTTTTAAACGCCCCGCGCGCAATGCAACGCTCGGGGTAGGAGACGATTGCGCGCTCTTACCCGTTCGCGCAGGCCAACAATTGGCCATTTCCAGCGACATGTTGGTGGAAGGCCGTCACTTTCTGTCTACCGTCAATCCCCGTTTTTTGGGCCACAAAGCCTTGGCCGTTAATTTGAGCGATTTGGCAGCTTGTGGCGCCGAGCCCAAAGCCTTCATGCTGGCTTTGGCCTTGCCCGAAGTCAATGCGTCGTGGTTGTCTGAGTTTTCAAAAGGCATCTGGGACTTGGCGGACGCACACCATTGCGACCTGATTGGGGGTGACACCACCCGCGGTCCCTTGAACATCTGCATCACGGTTTTGGGTGAAGTGCCCGCACATTTGGCGTTGCTCAGAAGCGGTGCCAAAGTGGGTGACGATGTTTATGTCAGCGGCCATTTGGGCGACGCACGTTTAGCCCTTGAAGTCTTTCGCGGTCGTCTAACTATTCCGCAAAATGTATTTGAACAAGCGCGCTTGCGCATGGAAATGCCCACACCTCGATTGGCACTGGGCCAAGCTTTGCGAGGCATTGCAACGGCTGCTGCCGACATCAGCGATGGTCTTTTGGGCGACTTGCAACATATCTTAAAAGCCAGCCATGTGGGCGCCGACATTGACACAGCCATGGTGGTCAGCACTTTGGCTTCTGGTTTCATGTGCAATTTGCCCTTGGCCACTCAACGCATGCTGACCCTGTCGGGCGGTGACGATTACGAACTGGTTTTTACAGCGCCAGAACACGCGCGCGCCGACATTGCCGGCTTGAGTGTTTCAACCCACACGCCCATCACCCGAATTGGCAAAGTGAATGGATCGCAACAGTTGCGTTTGTTGGATTCTGAGGGCGATGAGATGCGCAATGAATTTGAGTCTTTTGATCATTTCAAGTCTGACTGAACATTGGCCATGAGACCCACCGCCAGCTTCATGTTTTCCCATCCAGCGCATTGGATTGCGCTTGGATTTGGTGCCGGCCTGTCGCCCAAAGCCCCCGGTACAGTGGGCACTTTGTGGGCCTGGGTCAGTTGGTGGGCTTTTCAGTCTTACTTCTCCGTGCCAGAGCTGGGTGTGATCATTGTGTTGGCCAGCCTATTAGGTTGGTGGGCATGCAAAGTGACAGCGCTCAATATGGGCATCTCCGATCCTGGCGCCATCGTTTGGGACGAAGTGGTGGCCTTTTGGTTGATTCTGTACATGCTCACACCGGCCTCATTCACCATGCAATTGACGGCCTTTTTAATCTTCCGCTTTTTTGATGCGGCCAAGCCGGGTCCAGTGGCCTGGGCTGACCAGCTCTTTAAAGGCTTTGGTTGGCGCGGCGCTTTTGGTATTTTGTTCGATGACTTTGTGGCGGCCTTCTGTACGCTGCTTTGTTTTGCACTTTGGAAAGTTTGGTAACGAACATGCAACACGATGCCCCTCATCTATCTCATGTATGTACCCATCTTGCCCAGCTTTTGATTGAAAAAAAGCTTTCGATTTCAAGCGCTGAAAGCTGTACGGGCGGCATGATTTCGGCGGCATGTACCGATTTGCCTGGATCAAGTGTTTGGTTTGAGCGAGGCTTTGTGACTTATTCCAATGCCGCCAAAACAGACATGCTGGGCGTACCCGCTTCACTCATCCAAGCGCATGGCGCTGTCAGCGAAGAAGTCGCTCGAGCCATGGCTTTGGGCGCCCTTGCGCACTCTTTGGCAGATTGGAGTTTGGCCGTGACGGGTGTGGCGGGCCCAAGTGGGGGCAGCGCCACCAAACCTGTTGGCACGGTTTGGTTGGCATGGGCGTGCAAATCAAGCGGTCGATGCGAGGCACAAATGCAATTGTTTTCTGGCGACAGAAAAGCGGTACGCGAAGCCACCATGGCCTTTGGCTTGGGGCATCTTGTCTCTTTGCTAAAGTCTATTTAGACGGCTATTAATGCGAAAAAAAACCCACTGTGCATCAACACAATGGGTTTTTTAATTTGGTTGCGGGGGCCGGATTTGAACCAACGACCTTTGGGTTATGAGCCCAACGAGCTACCAGACTGCTCCACCCCGCGGTAAGAACGAGAGTATACCTTGTTAAACAGCTTTAATACTTAAGGTTTTAAAATTAAAGCTGTTTAAAGTTCAACTTAAGCTTGTATTTAAGCTTCAGGCGCTTGATCGGCCACATCGGGACGATCAACCAATTCAACCAAGGCCATGGGCGCATTGTCACCAACGCGGAAGCCCATTTTCAAGATGCGTGTGTAACCACCTGGGCGCGCATTGAAGCGGGGTCCGAGGTCGGTGAACAACTTGGTGACGCTGTCGCGGTCGCGCAAGCGGTTGAAAGCCAAGCGGCGGTTGGCCACTGTGTCAACTTTGGCCAATGTGATCATTGGCTCAATGACGCGGCGCAATTCTTTGGCCTTAGGCACAGTTGTTTTGATGACTTCGTGCTCAATGATGGAGTTCATCATGTTTTGCAACATTGCCAAGCGGTGTGAGCTTGTGCGGTTAAGTTTACGTAGTCCGTGTCCGTGACGCATGGTGCTAATCCTTTCTTTATTAATCAAGCAGCCGTATCAGGTACTGCCCGTGCACT
>CANKXC010000169.1 GCA_947487355.1 Comamonadaceae bacterium
GTTAATTTTGATTTGCAAGTGAATGCTTGTCATGGCACTTGCCTTTGACGACGGTTCATCAAAGCCAGTGCCAACAGCACCACAAATGAGAAGACCAACATGCCTGCGGCCAACACATGGGCCTGCGCATATTCCATGGCTTCAACATGGCCATAAATCTCTGTGGACACCACACGCGTTTTGCCTGGAATGTTGCCGCCAATCATCAGCACCACGCCAAACTCACCCACGGTATGGGCAAAGCTCAAAATAGCGGCGGTCACCATGCCGGGCTTGGCCAAGGGCAAGGCCACAGAAAAGAAAGCGTCAAGGGGACTGGCGCGCAAGGTTGCGGCCACTTCCATCGGCCTTGAACCCATGGCATCGAAGGCATGCTGCAAAGGTTGCACTGCAAACGGCAGTGAAAACAATATAGAACCGATCAGCAAGCCAGTGAATGTGAAGGACAAAACACCCCACCCCATGGCCTGTGTGAATTGGCCCAAGGGACCTTGTGGGCCCATCACGATGAGCAAATAAAAGCCCAAGACCGACGGCGGCAGCACCAAAGGCAAGGTGACCAGCGCATGAATCGGTGCGCGCCATGCAGACTGCGTTTGCGACAACCACCAAGCCAAAGGCGTCGCCAGGATCAACAAGATCACGGTGGTTGAGGTGGCCAAGGCCACCGTCAATTGAATGGCTTGCCAAGAGTCAGGCGTCAAAATCATGTTAGTGAGTTTACGATGAAGTCATTTAGTCGTCTCTCAAGCGATATTTGTGCAACTGTTGGATATAACCGACACCACAAAATCCTAAGAGCGCTATCTTTGCGCCTCATGAAAAAGATTTGGGATATTTCCCCACCCATAGATGTTGGCAGTCCGGTTTTCCCGGGTGATACGCCTTTCCAATTGAATTGGTCGGCGCAAATTTCGGCCGATTGCCCAGTCAATGTCAGTGTCATCACTTTCTCGCCGCACGTTGGGTCCCATGCAGATGCCCCCCTGCACTACGACCCATCGGGTGAGGCCATAGGCCATGTCGATTTACAAACATTCATCGGCCCATGCCGGGTGGTACATGCCATTGGCGTTGGCCCACTCATTACCCTCCAACATTTGTCGCATCGCCTGCAAAACTTGCCTGAGCGCATTTTGGTCAGAACTTACGAAACATTTCCTACGCAGCATTTCGACGCCCAACTGACTGCCTTTGCACCCGAAGCCTTAATGGCTTTGGCCAATTTGGGGGTTAAATTGATCGGCATCGACAGCGCCAGCATTGATCCAGCCAACAGCAAAACTCTGGACAGCCATCAAGTCATTCGCCAGCGCAACATTCGCGTCTTAGAAAACCTGCAACTTGACCACATTGAAGAGGGTGATTACGAATTGATCGCCCTGCCCCTCAAACTGATGAGCGCAGACGCCAGCCCGGTGCGCGCCATCCTTCGAGAACTTTGAACATGACACCTCCATCGCTCGCAGCATGCGAAAGCTTAGACCAACAAGACCCACTTCGCTCACTGCGTGACTTGTTTCAATTGCCAGAGGGCGTGATCTACCTGGATGGCAATTCGCTGGGTGTGTTGCCCAAGGCAACGCCCACTCGCGTTGCGCAGGCCGTCACGCAAGAATGGGGCAATGACTTGATCAAAAGCTGGAACACGGCAGGTTGGTTTCAACTTCCCTTAAAAGTGGGCGACAAAATTGCCCGACTGATTGGTGCAAATGCCAACGAAGTGGTGGCTGCAGACAGCACGTCGATCAATTTGTACAAAGTGCTCAGCGCAGCCATGTCCATTGCCCAGGCAGACCATCCCCACAAAAACATCATTCTGAGTGAAGATACCAATTTTCCAACAGATCTCTATATGGCTGAGGCTTTGTGCAAAGCGCATGGGTTTCAACTGAAGTTGGTAGCGGCAGATGAACTTGTGACGGCATTGCAACCTGATGTCGCTGTACTGATGTTGACCCATGTGAACTACCGAACCGGCGCGATGTTCAACATGAAGGCCCTAACCGACGCAGCGCATGCGGTAGGCGCATTAAGCGTTTGGGATTTGGCACACAGCGCAGGTGCTGTCTTGGTTGATTTGAATGCTGCAGGCGCTGACTTTGCAGTGGGTTGCGGCTACAAATATTTAAATGGTGGCCCTGGCGCACCCGCCTTTGTGTGGGTCAACCCTCAACACACTGATCGTTTTTGGCAACCCCTGACCGGCTGGTGGGGCCACGCTGCCCCATTTGAATTCACACCCGACTACCAACCTGCCAAAGGCATTACACGCTATCAATGCGGCACCCAACCTGTCTTGAGTTTGGTTGCACTAGACACAGGTTTAGATGCATTCTTAGAAGTAGAAAAGCTGGGCGGTATGCCCGCACTGCGCAAAAAATCCTTGGCCTTGACTGGGCTCTTCATGCATTTGGTCAATACCCAGTTGCTTGAATATGGCTTTGGCATTGCCACGCCCAATGAAGATGAATTGCGCGGCTCACAAGTCAGTTTGACTCGCAGCGACGGCGCATACGCTATTGTGCAAGCACTCATTGCGCGGGGTGTGATTGGTGATTTCAGGGCTGGCGACGGAAAGCAGCAACCCGACATTTTGCGATTTGGCCTCACGCCTTTGTATGTGGGCTATGCCGATGTCTGGCATGCCGTTAGAAACCTGAAAGAAGTGATGGCCACCCAAGAATGGCAGCAGTCGCGCTTTTCAAAAAAACAAGCCGTGACCTGAACCGGGAAAGAACCAAGCATGTCTGAATGTCCCTTTCATCACAACGCGCAAATGGATTTCAGTCAGTCCATGAGCTATGGCGACTACCTGCAACTTGATGCCATCTTGAACGCGCAAAAGCCGCTTTCACCCGATCACAACGAAATGTTGTTCATCGTTCAGCACCAAACCAGCGAGCTCTGGATGAAGCTGATGCTGCACGAACTGACTGCGGCCATGCGTCACATTGAAGAAGATGAATTGCCCGATGCATTCAAAATGTTGGCTCGTGTATCGCAAATCATGGCCCAACTGGTTCATGCTTGGGATGTTCTGGCCACCATGACGCCTCCGGAATACAGCGCCATTCGTCCTTATCTGGCTCAATCGAGCGGTTTCCAAAGTTGGCAATACCGATGCATTGAGTTTTCGATGGGCAATAAAAATCAAAACATGCTGATACCGCATGCCCATCGGCCTGACTTGCACGAAATTGTAGAAAAAGCTTTTTGCGCGCCCTCTTTGTACGATGTGAGCTTGAAGCTTTTGGCCCGCCGCGGCTTGGCAGTTCCCGCAGAAATTCTGGAACGCAACTGCAGACAAGCCTATGCGGCAAACAATCAGGTGGAAGACGCATGGTTGGTGGTCTATCGAAATCACAAAAAATACTGGGATCTGTACCAGTTGGGCGAAGAACTGGCAGATTTAGAGGATGCCTTCAGGCTTTGGCGCTTTAGACACCTGACGAC
>CANKXC010000170.1 GCA_947487355.1 Comamonadaceae bacterium
ATGGCTTGCCTGCGCGATGCCATTACCCAAACCCTGAACCATGGCTATGCCCACCACATTCAGCGCTTGATGGTGACGGGTTTGTTTGCATTGTTGTTGGGGGTACATCCCAAAGAAGTTCATGCGTGGTACTTGGGCGTTTATGTCGATGCCGTGGAGTGGGTCGAATTGCCAAACACCTTGGGCATGAGCCAATTTGCCGATGGCGGCGTGATGGCCAGCAAGCCTTATGTGGCCAGCGGCAAGTACATTGACCGCATGAGCAACCATTGCAAAGGCTGCCGCTTTGATCCTGCAGTGGCCACTGGCCAAAACGCCTGCCCATTTACTACCTTGTATTGGGACTATCTTCACAGGCATGTCGATGTACTGGCCAAAAATCCGCGCATGCTGATGCAGTTGAAAAACCTCAATCGCTTGTCACCTGAAGCACGCGAAGAAATTGCCACACAAGCCAACTTGATTAAAAATTCTCATTAAAGGGAAGACATGACACACTTTTACGAACCACGCCTTGGCCATCCATTCAAACACGACCCATTCAATTCAATAGTCGGCCCACGCCCCATTGGTTGGATTTCGTCACAAAGTTCAGACAATATTTTGAACTTAGCGCCCTATAGCTTTTTCAATGCCTTTAACTATGTGCCGCCCATCATTGGCTTTTCTAGCATTGGCAGAAAAGATTCACTGAACAACATTGAAGCTACGGGTGAGTTTGTATGGAACTTGGTCACTCAGCCACAACTTGAGGCCATGAATGAAACCTGCAGAGCAGTGGCACCTGAAGTGGATGAGTTTGAAATTGCAGGCCTTACTACAGCACCATCTCGATTGGTCAAAGTGCCCAGAGTGGCCCAAAGCCCTGTGAGCTTTGAGTGCCGTTGCACGCAAATCATCCAACTCAACAATTTGCAAGGCGAATCGATTGAAACTTGGATGGTTTTTGGAGAAGTCATTGGCATCCACATTGAGGAACGCCTCATTCACGCTGGCATCTATGACACAGCCAATGCTCAGCATGTGGTTCGCGGTGGCGGGCCTGCCGATTACTTCAGCATTGGGCCTGAGCAGCTCCTGAAGATTTATCGACCAACATAAACATCGAGAGCCGTCAGAAAGCTCAATCCTTCAGAAACAAAGTTCTCAAAGGCTGATCTCCCACCTGACGGCTCCAGTGACCATGCACTGCAGGGTCAAATGCCGCACCCTCTGGCAAGGTGTCTGCAGAATAAAAATGTTGTCCCGCAGAAAATACGCGCGAGCTGCCATCTTGCAAACCTATTTCCATTTGACCCGACAAGATAAACACCCACTGAGGTTTGCCAGTCACATGAAATTGGCTTCTAAAACCAACGGGGCTGTAGCGCAGTTGATAACCTTCCGCTGAAAAAATTTCTGTCAGTTGGCTTTGAGGATTTCCTTCTGCCATCGCAATGGTTTCTTCTTTGAATTTGGCTTTGCCATCGATGTCGGTAAACAACACCACTTTGGTAAATTCAGTCATATTTATTTGCTCAATGATTTTAAAAATTCAGGGTGCTTTGATGAACTTGGCTGGCCCCGCCAGCGTCGGTAGTTTGCGACGTGAGCTGAGTACGTGCTCCATGTCTTGATGCGCACCTTCAATCAAAACACGAATGGCTTTTTCGGCCTTGTCTGGGTTCTTCGCCACCACCGCATCCAAGACGGCCTTGTGCAAAGGCAAGGAGGCCTTAGGTGCGTCTTTGCGTGTGGTTGAAATTTCAAAACTGGTTCGAAGCAATGCCCCCAAGGCCTTGCTCATATGGACCATCATGCGATTGTGAGACGCGACCAACATGCCCGTATGAAAGTGCATGTCGTGCGTCACATAGTCACCGCCTTCTTCAATGGCTTTTTTCATCCCCAGGTAAGCGGTCGTCAAGGTTTGAACATCTGCTTCTGTAGCGCGAACAGCCGCCAATCGGACGGCCGCAGGTTCCACCACTTGGCGCAATGCCTGCAGGTCTCTTAAAAATTCGGGTGTCAGTCCGGCTTTGGCTTGCCAAGCAATCACGTCTGGATCAAACCAATTCCATTGCTCTTCAGGCAACACACGCGTACCCACTTTGGGCCCCGTAAAAATAAGTCCCTTAGCGACCAATGATTTAACGGACTCCCGAATGACTGTGCGACTTACACCCAACTGCTCACACAAGATGGGTTCAGGCGGCAAACTGGCTCCCACAGGATATTGCCCTGCAATGATGGCAGCGCCCAAAAAATCAACGGTGTTGCCGTGAACGTTTTTGATCATGCAATCAATGTGTAGCTGTGTGTCTCAAATCACTTCACTCAGGCACTCAAGCACGGCACTCGGGCACAGGCGTCAGAACTGGCTGGCCGCCTGTGAATGCATCCAAATTGGCCAAGGCAAGCGCAGACATTGCTTTGCGTGTTTCAACGGTACCGCTGGCAATGTGCGGGGTAAGCACCACGTTGTCTAATTTGCGCAATTCGGCGGGCACATTGGGCTCGTCCACAAACACATCCAAGCCCGCGCCAGCAATCATTTTCTTTTGCAGCGCCTCAATCAGTGCCGCTTGATCGACCACAGAGCCCCTGGCGACGTTGACCAAAAATCCTTGAGGACCGAGCGCTTTCAGAACTTCTGCATTGATGAGGTTTTTGGTCCCTGCGCCACCGGGTGTGATGATGACCAAGAAATCGACTTCGGCAGCCAAGGCTGTGGGCGTGGCCACGTAGCGATAGCTGACATCTGAACGAGGATTGCGTGAGGTGTATGAGATGTCCATGTCAAAGGCGGCTGCGCGCTTGGCAATGGCTTGACCAATGCGCCCCATACCCACCATGCCCAACTTGGCTCCCGTTAATTTACGGGTGAGTTGAAACGGGCCATCTAACCAATCGGCGTTGCGCGTGAATTTGTCAGCGGCTGGAATTTTGCGCGCTACGGCCAATAACAAACCAAGCGCCAAGTCGGCCACATCGTCGTTTAGCACATCGGGTGTGTGTGTGACCATGATGCCGCGTTTTTTGGCAGCGGCAACGTCAATACCGTCATAACCCACACCGCAAATTGAAATCATTTGCAGCGCTGGAAATAGGGCCATGTAGCCTGTGTCAATTTTGGCTTCCCCACCACCCACCAAGGCTTTGACGCGGCCAAGCACTTGAGGGTCACGAATGTGTTCACGCTCATGAACGACGTATTTCTCTTGTAAACCTGACATCAGAAAAGGAGGGATGCGTGATGTAACAACAACTTCTGCTCGGGGCAAGGTCATGATGAAGGACTCCAATTAAAGAAATACAAATACCAAGGTGTGGGGATTGAGGGTTTGCACGAGTATGCAAAACAAGCCAAAAAATCTCAATTGCCTTATCATCATACGATAGTATTTTCGCTTCTGTTCATTCAACACTTTTTTCTAAAGAAATCCTCATGACACAAAGCCCTAAGAAAAA
>CANKXC010000171.1 GCA_947487355.1 Comamonadaceae bacterium
CAAGACATCGATGGCTTGTTCATTGCCAAGTGCTTCTTGTGCCTTTAACCAATCAATGACTTGGGGCAGTCGAACGGTCAGTGAATTGACATTCCAGGTGGCGAGCTTCATGGTGCAATACGCTTGTTTGAATTCATTGGCGGTAGGTAACGAAGCTGAACTTCAAACCGGTCGTTGAAACATGAGATTCGCGTGAGACTTCCTGCCATGCAGCACTCAGTTCAGGCGCAAAGGCATCGCCTTCGTAAGTGGCCTCAATTTCAGTCACCACAGCTTCATTGGCAATGGGGGCTGCTTGCGAATAAATTTCAGCGCCCCCCATGACCCACAAGTCTTTGCCTTCAGGGCAATGCGCCAAGGCCAGCGCAATACCTTCTTCCAACGAGTGGACCACAAAGGCCCCATCTGCCTGCCAGTCTTTTTGCCGAGTGATGACCAAGTTGGCGCGGCCGGGCAGTGGTCTAAATTTGGCTGGAATAGATTCCCAAGTTTTGCGGCCCATCAGAACCGGACAACCAAGGGTGGTGCGTTTGAAATGCGCCAAGTCTTCTGGCAAGTGCCAAGGCATTTGATTGTTCAGACCAATCACGCCATTGGCGGCACGCGCGTAAATCAGTTTGAGCTTCATTAGACAGCGACGGGTGCTTTGATGGCCGCATGGCACTCATAGTCGAGCACTTCAAAGTCTTCGTATTCGTATTCAAAAATGGAAGCAGGTTTGCGCTTGATGTTCAAAGTGGGATAGGCAAAAGGCGCGCGACTTAACTGCAGCGCCACTTGCTCTTTGTGGTTGCTGTAGATGTGGCAATCACCACCGGTCCAAATGAAATCGCCCACATCCAAGTCGCATTGCTGCGCAATCATGTGGGTCAACAATGCGTAGCTGGCGATGTTGAAGGGCACGCCCAAGAAAATGTCGGCACTGCGTTGGTAGAGTTGGCAGCTGAGTTTGCCTTTGCCACCTTCGGTTTGAGCGGGCGCCACATAAAATTGAAAGAAGGCGTGGCAAGGCATGAGCGCCATCTTGGACAACTCGGCCACGTTCCATGCGCTCACAATAATTCGGCGTGAATCTGGGTTGGTTTTGAGGGTGCGAATCACGTCGGCAATTTGATCGATGTGGCCGCCATTGGGTGTGGGCCAGCTGCGCCATTGCACGCCATAGACAGGACCTAGATCGCCATCTTCGCGGGCCCATTCATCCCAAATGGTGACACCACGTTCACGCAGCCAATTGTTGTTGCTAGAGCCCGTCAGAAACCACAAAAGTTCTTGAATGATGGAGCGCAGGTGGACCTTTTTGGTGGTGACCAGCGGAAAGCCTTCGTTGAGGTCAAAGCGCATTTGGTGACCAAAAACGCTGGTGGTGCCGGTGCCTGTTCGGTCGGCTTTGAAGACGCCATGGTCGTTGACATGGCGCATGAAATCTTCGTATTGCGAGCGAATGGGGCGTGTAGTCATGAATGGCTCTAATGGGTTGAAGAGGGCGGTCGGGCGCGTGGAAGGCGAGTTGTTGTTTGGCAGATGAGTTAAGGCTGCAATCTAAATTTTAATCACTCTGCCGGGGTTCATGATGTTTTGCGGATCCAAGGCCTGCTTAATGGCCTTCATCATGGCCAAAGCCGTTGGATCTTTGTAATGCGCCAACTTGTCTGCCTTCAGGCTGCCAATGCCATGTTCTGCACTGATGGAGCCATTGAAGGCTTTGACTTGGTCAAAAACCCATGTGTTGACTTCATCTTCATGATTTTTGAGGAAAGCCGGACCATCTGCACCCGCGGGTGCTTGGACGTTGTAGTGCAAATTGCCATCACCCAGGTGACCAAAATTCACCAATCGAATGCCTGGTATTTTGGTCTGCAAAAGGGCGTCGGTTTCTGCCACAAATTGAGTAATGCGCGAAACCGGAATGCTGATGTCGTGTTTGATGTTCAGTCCCTCGGTGGCTTGGGCAAGGGGTATGCTTTCCCGAATTTGCCAAAGGCCTTGGGCTTGGGCCAGACTTTCGGCCACCACCGCATCGGTCACCCAGCCTTTGTCTAAAGCGGTTTCCATCAAGCCTTCAAAGCCTGCTCGTGCATGGGCTTCAGATTCATGGTCGGAGTTTTCTAAAAGCACACACCAGGGTGTTTCTTTGAACAAAGGAACACGCAGTTGGGGGTGGTGCTTGTCGACCAAGCCAAGAGCAAATTGCCCCATGACTTCAAAGCCCGTGAGGCCTGCGCCCAGCCGTTCGTGGGCCAAACCCAAAAGAGACACTGCGGCTTCCATGCTGGGCACTGCGGCCCATGCCGTCAATTGCGCTGCAGGTTGGGGGTAGAGCTTCATGCAGGCCGCTGTGATGATGCCCAAGGTGCCTTCGCTGCCAATCAGGAGGTTGCGCAAATCGTAGCCTGTGTTGTCTTTTCGCAAGCCAGACAGGCCGTGCCAAATATCGCCTTGGGCTGTCACTACTTCAAGACCCAAACAAAGTTCTCGCGTATTGCCAAATCGAACCACCTGCGTGCCGCCTGCATTGGTGCCTAAGTTGCCGCCTAAAGTGCAACTGCCTTCAGCCGCCAAACTCAAGGGAAAAAGGTAGCCCGCTTCTTCAACATGCGTTTGCACTTGTTGCAGGATGCAGCCGGCCTCGGCAATCACGGTCAGGTTGGCCGCATCAAGTGAGCGGATTTTGTTCATGCGCTGCAAACTTAAAACCACTTGTTGGCCAGAGTCGTCAGGAATAGAACCTACGGCCAAGCCTGTGTTGCCGCCTTGCGGAACGATGCTGATTTTGGCGTTGGCGCAAGCCTTCACAACTTCAGAAACTTCTTGCACATTGGCCGGCCTGACCACGGCCAATGCACGACCTTGTGCACGTTTGCGCCAATCGCGCTCCCAGGCACTCAAGTCGGTGCTGGGGTCCTCATGGGTGAGGACATGGGCTGTACCGCAAATTTGGCGGAAATGGTCCAATAAATCGCTCATTTTGGAAGATCAGATGCGGTGGTCGTCTCGGTTTCTGATTCAAGGTTGGCATTAGCTTTGGCCATCTGAAAGCGCCAACGGACATGAAAAGCGCAAGCCGCAAACAGGACCACGCACAAAATGGTTTCAATCAGCGCAAGGCCCGCAGACATTCCTTTGTCGCCCCAGGCCCTGACCACACCTTCAATGAAATAAAGCCAAACCATGAGGCTGACCCAACGGTAGGTGTACATGCGGTTTTTGAGCAAACCTGCCAGAGGCCAGCAAAGGGGCAGCACTTTAAGGGCCCACCAAGACCCGCCTTCGCGCAGGGGGGCAAGCCACAATTCCCAGAGCAAACCCAGCAAAATCAGGGCTAACAGACTGCCAACAGCCACCCAACGGGTGTATTCGATGCTCTGAGGGCTGATAAAAGTGGAATTTTGAGAAGAGTTGTTCATGGCGATGGCATCATACCGGTCATGAAGCCGTTTGATTCTCT
>CANKXC010000172.1 GCA_947487355.1 Comamonadaceae bacterium
GAGCGTGTCATTGGCAAAAAAATTGGTGTCACATCCAAGCCTGTGCAAGACATGTTGGGCGTGTTTCAACCCGACTTTGGTTTCTTAACCGATGCCATGCATTGCGCCGATGGCGCCACGGTATCGCTCAAGCAAACTGGCTTGATTCAACCCAAAGCTGAAGGCGAAATTGCCTTCATGTTGAAGGCCGATTTAAAAGGCCCCGGCATCACTCGTGAGCAAGTGATGGCTGCCACCGAATGGGTTGCCCCGTGCTTTGAAATTGTTGACTCTCGTATTGACGATTGGAAAATCAAAATTCAAGACACCGTGGCCGACAACGCTTCTTGTGGCGTGTTTGTGGTAGGCCAGCAGCATACCGATCCGTATGCGCTTGACTTGGCAGCAGCCGCCATGCAAATGTGGAAAAACGATGCACCAGCAGGCGCAGGCTTGGGCAGTGCGGTGCAAGGTCATCCGGCCGAGGCGGTGGCTTGGTTGGCCAACACGCTGGGAGCATTTGGCATTCCCTTCAAGGCCGGTGAATTAATTTTGTCGGGCTCATTGGCACCTTTGGTGACGGCCGTTGCTGGCGATCACTTCAAGATGCACATTGAAGGTTTAGGCGGTTGCAGTATTCAATTTGCTGAATAAGTGATGCGCTATGCTTTAAAGTGAGGCGCTATGCTTTAAGCGGGTCGACGAATGATGTTGACCAATGCGGGCAGAAGCGTAGAGGCCAAGGCAAAGGCCAGCAAGCCGACAAAATTGCCATCAGCCACAATTTGCCCTGCCAAGCCAGGACCGGCCATGGAGCTGAGCGCAAACACCGCAGGCACCAACATGACTGCTCGGCCGCTGGGGTCACTGCGTGCAATGCTGGCGGCATGGAACACGCAACCACAGGTAAACGCAAATTCCCAAATCCAAGCGCCTAGTGCAAAGCCTATAAAAGCTGTGGCCGTTTGAAGCAAAACCAAACCCAGGCCCACGGTGCCCACCACCCACCATGCTGCGCGACTCGGTCCAACACGATCGCCAACAGCCGCAGTAAAGAAGGCCGCAACACCACCCAACAATTTGAGGACCGCAAACACAATGCCCATTTCAGCGGGCGCAATTTGCAGAGAGCTGCCAATTCTTTCTAAGAATGCCCAGAGACCAATGTTGCCCACCAGAAAAACAAAGAACAAGGCCAGCGATTGCCAAGCCATCATGGGCAAATAAGCGCCCGATGCGGGTGCATCTTGAGCAGCAGCGGCAGCGTCTTGGTTTGACTGTGCGCCTGTGGGCACCCAAAACGCAGACAGACCCAAAATGGCCACCACAGCAGCCAGTGACAAAGCTGCCCCAGGATATTTGTATTGCGAAATAATCAGTGGCGGTAAGGCAAACAAGACTGCGGCTGTTACAGACAACTCAACGCCTTGTCGGGTACCAAACGCACGAACTTTATCGGGCAGGTCGGACAAAATTCGCATGCCCAAGCAAGTCATGGTGGACGCAAAGAAACCGATCAAAGCCCAGACCACCACCAACCATTCGAGGGTGTCAATTTGCGAGCTGGCCGCAAAGGAGGCCGCGGTACCAATGGCACTCACAACGGTCAGAATGCGCCAGTTGACGCGGTTCATCCAGAAGGGTGCACCCAGCGTACCCACCAAATAACCTGCAAAACAAACGGAGCCAATCATGCCCGTGGTTTGTGCATCTAGCTTGAATGAATCGGCCAAACTGCCCAACATGACTGGCAGCACATTGAAGGGCAAGCCACCAATGGTGGATGCCAAACTGGCTGACAAGATGAAGGCAAACAACAGTCGGTTGGAGGGGCTTGAGGTCATTGGCAATGAGGTGTTGGGTTAGAAAACGAGGCAAGCAGTCGTAAATTTACATGTAGAGCATCACCAGATCATTGATCACTGAAGGCCGATCCTGCCCGACCACATGAACATTGATTTCTAAGGTGACTTGCGTACCGCTTTTAACTATTTGTACCGATTTCACGCGATACCGCGTGTGAATTCGGCAACCCGATGGAACGGGTGATGGAAAACGAAGACGATCAGAGCCATAGTTGACGATGTTGTTGTAGCCCAACACTTCATGGTCCAAGGGGAGCTTCATACGGCTGATCAAAACTTGCACCAATGCGCCATGTGCAATGGTGGTGCCAAAAGGGCTTTCAGCACGGGCTTTGACAGGGTCGGTGTGAATCCAATAATCGTCGCCCGAAAGTGCGGCAAATTGGTTGATCAAGTCTTGTGTCACTTCCACCTGATTGGACCAAGCAGAAAAATTGTCTGAAACCAAGGACTGCATGGCTTCCAAATCTTTGCAATTGATTTGACGCAATGCCGGCGCTTGCACTTTTTCAATAACAGGTTCATCGGTGACTTGGCTTGCATCGGCTGTGATGACAGACGCATGGGCCGACTCAACTGGCGTGTAGCGCAGTAAGGTGGCACTGCCTGGGCGCTCATCAAACACGGGGCGAACGCGCTGGCCAATTCGAAGCTGGTCTGGCTCAACACCCACCATGGTGGTGTTGATGTGAACGCCTTCCGGCAATTCCACGACGGCCAACAACTGTGGCATTTCGTCGGTAAATTCTGGCAAGGTTGGCACGCGTGCCACGGTGAAGCTGTAAAGCGTGGCTTCGCCGCTAACGGCATGCCACGCCAATTGGCGCGAGCCACAAGTGGGGCAGTGGGTACGCGGAAAGAACAACCAATGGCCATTGGCGCATTGCTGCAAGCGCACTTCATGGGCTTGCAAGCCCTCCCAATAAGGCGCAGAAATGGTGGTGGGGTGGGGCAGGGGTTTGTTCCAAGTCATGCTCATGCTCCCTGCAAAATCAAGGCACCTTGCTCACTCATGACACCGCCGGTGCCAGAGACATAGGCCAAGTCATGGCGCTTCAATTGACGTGCATCGGCGCGACCTTGAATTTGGTGGACGGCTTCAATCACTTGGGTCATACCGCCCGCGCTGCCTGTCTGGCCAAAACTGAGTTGGCCGCCATGTGTGTTCATGGGGAAGTCGCCCTGAAAGGTGAAGTTGTGATCGCGCAAAAATTGCAAGCCTTCGCCCTTTTTGCAAAAGCCTGCGTCTTCAAGGGTCAGCATGACTGTGATGGTGTAGCAATCGTAAATTTGAGCCATGTGCATGTCGGAGGGTTTTAAGTTGGCCATGGCAAAAGCACGTTGCGATGCAGGACCGATGGGCGTTGCCAACATGTCGGGGGCATAAGTGGGTGATTTCGATTGAACATGTTCACCGCAACCAATGACTTTCACGCCGCGATGTTTGCACCGCTTGAGTTTGTCGTCGCGTGTGATCACCATCGCACCGCCGCCCGCCACGGGCATCACAATTTCCAACATGCGCAGTGGTTCGGCCACCATCCGAGATGCTAGAACATCGTCGACCGTGATGGGCTGACCATAAAACATGGCTTGGGGGTTGT
>CANKXC010000173.1 GCA_947487355.1 Comamonadaceae bacterium
TTGTACAAAGCCGGCTTGGTCGAATGGATGAGCACCCAGACTTACCAAGCGGCATCCGGTGGCGGTGCGCAACACATGCGCGAATTGCTCACCCAATATGGCACCTTGAACGCAGAAGTCAAAGCCCTGCTTGACGACCCTAAGAGCGCTATTTTGGAAATCGATCGCAAGGTCATTGCCAAGCAACGCGCACTCACAGGTGCTGAGACAGCCAATTTTGGTGTGCCTTTGGGCGGCTCGCTCATTCCTTGGATTGACAAAGATCTTGGCAATGGCATGTCCAAAGAAGAGTGGAAAGGCATGGCTGAAACCAACAAAATTTTGGGTCAAGGCGAAGGCTTCAATTCGGCAGCCATTCCTGTCGATGGTTTCTGTGTTCGCGTTGGCGCCATGCGCTGTCACAGCCAGGCTCTCACCTTCAAGTTAAAGAAAGATGTGCCAGTGGCCGACATCGAAGCCATGATCGCTGCAGACAATCAGTGGGTCAAAGTGGTTCCCAATACCCGTGAAGCCACCTTGAAAGACCTCACGCCTGTTGCTGTCACAGGCACCATGACCATTCCAGTGGGCCGCATTCGCAAATTGGCCATGGGACCAGAGTACGTAGGTGCTTTCACCATCGGCGATCAATTGCTGTGGGGCGCTGCAGAGCCACTGCGCCGCATGTTGCGCATTTTGTTGGATGCTTAATTGGCAAGCGCCTTGATTTGATGCAAAGAAGCGTTCTCTTCATTGCCCGCCTCATCTTTTTGATGGGTTTGAGCTTCGGTGCGCAAGCTCTGACCTTGGCGGGCATTGAAGTGAAATCTCTCAAAGGGGAACCCCTCAAGGCTGAAGTGAGTGTGCTCAACGCAAGCCCTGAAGAATGGGGTCAGTTGGTGGTCAAAGTTGCGCCGCCCGAGCGATTTTCCCAATTGGGACTTGTCTACACACCTTCCGTAGGCCAGCTCCAAATTGAGCTGTTTGAAACCAAGGAAGGCAATCAACGCATCCTTCTTTCGAGCCCTCAAAGTTTTTCAGACAATTTTGTAGATTTGTTGTTGGAGGCGCAAACGGCATCCTCCAAATGGGTCAAGGCCTTCACCTTGATGTTGAAAGCGCCGGCCCCTAAGCTTGAAACACCCTTACAACTGGCATCAGCGCCAACACCAACGCCTCCATCCCCATCACCCACTGCACCTGCGGAGCATGTTGTTCAAAAAGGTGAAAGCGCAAGTCAAATCATTCAAAAGTGGCTGACACAGGACATGAGCACACAGCAGATGCTGGTGGCGTTGCTAAAAAATCAACCAGATGCATTCATCGAGGGCAATGTCAATTTGTTACGTGCTGGCGTGGTACTTAAAGCGCCTACCTCTACAGCCGTGAAGGCCATCAACCCTGACGATGCACGTCAATTTTTGGTAGCGCAGCAAAAAGAGTTCATTGCTTACGCCCAAGCCGCCTCTCAAAATGCCCAACTGGTCAAGGGTCAAGCACCTTCCAAACAAATCGCTGGCAAGGTAGGACAAGATGCACCAGCGCCTCAGAATTCTGAAGAAAGCGTCGATCAACTCAGGCTCACCCAAGCCAGAATTGAAAAACAAAATGAAGAAACCCGCATCGCTGCACAGCGCGCTTTGCAAGATGCTCAAAAACAATTGGACGCCCTCCAAAATCATGTCAATGAATTGGTTCAATTGACATCGCCCAATGCCCAAACTGTTGCCAACGCTGCCAAGCAGAAGGCGACTGCAGTCGATGCAGGATCTGGCTGGCTCAACTTAAACAAACTGCTCGAATCGCCGCATCAAAGCTCTTTCCTTTGGGGCGCACTCACCCTGCTTGGCATTTTGGTTGTTGGCGCTGGGCTGCGTATTCAAACACGCAAGTCTTCAACATCCTTGAGCACTCTGACACCCTCGACAAATCAACCTAACGCTGACATTTTTAAAACAAATGCAAGCCCCTTGGAGCTTCCCCCTGAAATAGCGGCATTGAACTTAGACCTCAATCCGGACAACAATTCTTCTGGCCGCAGTTTTCAGTCGCCAGTCTCTACAAAGACAATACAGTGAGAATCGCACTGGGCATTTCCTACAACGGTCAGCCCTATCAGGGCTGGCAAAGCCAAAGTACGGGCCTGACGATCCAAGACAAATTGGAAAAAGCGCTCAAAGAATTTACCACCCAGAAAGTGACCACCCTGTGTGCAGGCCGCACCGATGCTGGCGTTCATGGCTTGATGCAAGTGGTCCATTTTGACACCCCGCTTGAGCGCGACATGGGCTCTTGGGTGCGCGGTACCAACCGTTATTTGCCAGATGATATTTCTGTGCAATGGGCGCAAGAAGTACCTTCCGATTTTCATGCGCGAGGCAGTGCTCTTTCGCGCCGCTATGCCTACATCGTCTTGGAATCACCCGTGAGACCTAGCTTAGAAGCCGGTCGTGCAGGTTGGATTTACCGTGCCCTCGATGAAGAATCGATGCAAAAAGCTTCCCAACATTTACTGGGCGAACACGACTTTTCGTCCTTCAGGGCCAGCAGTTGCCAGGCCTTGTCGCCCATCAAAACCATGACCCGTGTCGAGATCCAAAAACATGGTCCGTATTGGCGCTTTGAATTTGAAGGCAATGCTTTTTTGCACCACATGATTCGAAACATCATGGGCTGCATGGTCACCATTGGCCAAGGTTTTCAACCGCCAGAATGGATGGCCGAGGTCATTGCTTGCAAAAGTCGAGATGCCGCTGCACCCACCTTCTCCCCTGACGGTTTGTATTTTCAGGGACCGGTGTACGATCCCAAATGGGGACTGCCCGCTTCTACCCCACCCTTTTATTGGTTGCCATCAACAACACCATGACCTCGTCGCCACAACAAACCTTCATCAAAATCTGCGGCCTAACCCGCGAGGCAGATGTTTTGGCTTGCGTGAAAGCAGGTGCCCATGCCATTGGCTTTGTGATGTATCCCAAAAGCGCAAGGTATGTCACACCCGATCAGGCCGGTCAGTTGGCCAAACTATTGCCTTCAGGCATCACCCCTGTCCTCTTGTTTGTCAATGCTCACTTAGAAGAAGTTCAGGAAGCCTGTGACGCAGTGCCCAATGCCCTGCTTCAATTTCATGGCGACGAATCTCCAGCCGAATGTGACCGCCTGGCCCTAGCGGTACAACGCCCCTACTGGCGTGCGGCCCGAATTCCGACAGACGACGCTGCCTCGTTTGACTTGCTAAAATTCGCTCAAGATTATTCAAATGCCCAGGCCATTCTGCTCGACGCCCATGTCGACGGTTATGGGGGTGGCGGGAAAACATTCAATTGGTCACAGCTTCCTCCAAACGTCAACGCTCACCTCGTTTTGAGTGGTGGATTGACGCCTGCAAATGTGACCGATGGCATTCGTCAAATTCGGCCCAAAGCGCTGTCTTTGGCCGT
>CANKXC010000174.1 GCA_947487355.1 Comamonadaceae bacterium
AAATGCGGTGTTTCGGCAAAGGCCAAGGGCACAAAACTGGCGCCTGGTGCATTCAGGTTTTCGTCCACGCCGCGTTCTGCATGCACGCGGTAGAAACCGCCCACCACATAGCGGTCCATCATATAAACCACCGGTTCTGCCACGGCATCGTTCATGCGCTCGTTGGTGAGCACGCCCTCTTGAATGATGACGTCGCTGACCACTTGGCCGTCTTTGATGACGTTCATCTTGTTGCGCGTTTTGCGGTTGAGCACATCCAAGTCAGACACATCGCGCACGGTCATGATGCCCATGCCGTAGGTGCCGTTGTCGGCCTTCACCACCACGAAAGGCTTTTCATTGATGCCGTACTCTTTGTACTTGCGTTTGATCTTGGTGAGCAAGGCGTCCACGTTGCTGCGCAAAGCTTCGATGCCGATGCCTTCTGCAAAATTGACATCGCCACATTGGCTGAACATGGGATTGATCAGCCAAGGATCGATGCCCAACAACTTGCCAAAGCGTTTGGACACTTCTTCGTAGCTCTGAAAATGCAAAGTTTTGCGGCGCACACTCCAACCCGCATGCAGCGGTGGCAACAGGTGCTGCTCGTGCAACTCTTCCAAAATACCAGGCGCTCCCGCCGACAAATCATTGTTCAGCAAAATGGTGCAAGGGTCAAAGTCTTTCAAGCCCACGCGGTGCTTGGTGCGAAGCACCGGCTCCAAGGTGACCTGTGCGCCACCGGGCAATTCAATGGTGGTGGCTTCCTTAATTTCTGGGTTGATGGAGCCAATGCGCACATTCAGGCCCGCCATGTGGAAGATTCGCTGCAACTGAACCACATTGCTCAAGTAGAAAGTATTGCGAGTGTGGTTCTCTGGAATGATCAAGAGGTTCTTGGCTTCAGGGCAGATTTTTTCGATGGCTGCTTGAGCCGCTTGCACCGCCAAAGGCAACATTTCATCGGACAAATTGTTCCACCCACCCGGAAACAAATTGGTGTCTACGGGTGCCAACTTAAAGCCCGCATTGCGAATGTCCACTGAGGTGTAAATGGGCGGTGTGTGCTCCATCCACTCCAAGCGGAACCACCGTTCAATGGCCGGCATGGAGTCGAGCACGCGTTGCTCAAGTTCGTTGATGGGGCCGTCCAAGGCCGTGACTAAGTGCGGAACCATAAGCGCCTTGTGTGTGATTAATTTCGAACTTCGCCTTCGCCCAGTACTACGTACTTGAGCGAGGTGAGTCCTTCAATGCCAACAGGACCACGGGCGTGGAACTTGTCGGTAGAAATGCCAATTTCTGCACCCAAACCAAACTCAAAACCGTCGGCAAAACGGGTGCTGGTGTTGACCATCACGCTGGCCGAATCGACCTCGCGCAAAAACCGCTGTGCGTGCATGTGGTTGCGCGTGAGGATGGCATCGGTGTGATGGCTTGAATAGTGATTGATGTGCGCGATGGCCTGATCCAAGCCCTCCACCACTTTGATGCTGATGATGGGCGCCAAATATTCTTCGTACCAATCTTGCTCGGTGGCATCGACCAATTTGGCACTGGTTACCTGCGACAAGATGGCCTTTGACTTGGGGCAGCAACGCATCTCAACGCCCTTTTCAGCATAAATTTTGCCAATCTGGGGCAGGAATTCTGCGGCCACGCCCTGAGCCACCAACAAACCTTCACTGGCATTGCAGGGGCTGTATTTTTGGGTTTTGGCGTTGTCTGCCACCTTCACGGCCATGGCCACATCGCAGGGGTCGTCTATGTACGTGTGGCAGTTGCCATCGAGGTGCTTGATGACGGGCACCTTGGCATCGCGACTGATGCGCTCAATGAGGCTTTTGCCGCCGCGAGGAATGATGACGTCCACATAGGCGGGCATGGCAATCAGATGGCCGACAGCCTCACGGTCGGTGGTTTGCACCAGCTGCACGGCATCGGCAGGCAAACCAGCATCTTGCAAGGCTTGCTGCACCAACAAGGCCAGCGCTTTGTTAGATTCAATGGCTTCAGAGCCGCCTCGCAAAATACAAGCGTTGCCACTTTTGATGGACAGGCTGGCCGCTTCAATGGTGACGTTGGGACGACTTTCGAAGATCATGCCGAACACACCAATGGGCACCCGCATTTGGCCCACACGAATGCCGCTGGGCTGTTGTTTCATGCCAATGATTTCGCCAATGACATCGGGCATGGCGGCCAACTGTTCACAGCCTTCGGCGCAGGTGGCCAGCACCTTGGGTGTTAAACGCAAGCGGTCGACCATGGGCGCAGCCAAGCCGGCAGCTTCGGCACGGTTTAGATCTTTAGCGTTGTCTGCCTGCAAGGCTTGGGTGTTTTCGCGCAGCAAGACCGCTAGGCGTTTCAGGGCCTGGTTTTTCGAGGCAGTGGAGGCGCGGGCCATGGCCGCCGAAGCTGTTTTGGCGCGTTGCCCCAATGCGAGCATCTGCGCTTGCACTGAATGCAGCGAAACATCGTCAGGTGAGGAATTGGCAGTGATAGGCTCGTTCATAACGCCATTTTCGCACTCTTGCGGGCATAAGTGGCAACTGACCGAAAGTCTTTCAAGGGGATGTTTGACCTAGGTCTTGGGTGAGCACGCACTGGCCACACGCAAAGCCAGTCTGTGCAAGGCTTGCCAAGGGTCTGTGGGCCAATCGGCCACTTTCAAGCCCTTGACGATGCCATCGACTTGATGGGCATTTTGTAGCAATTGGGCCAAGCGGCTTGCTGAGAGCTTGGGCAAAACACGTTCAAACAGCTTTTCGCGAGCACCCCAAATTCGCTGTTCTCGGAGCGCCATGGGCATGGGCCGGCCTTCAGCGATGGCGTCTTTGACGCGTTTCAGCGCCCGAATGTCTTCTGCCAATGTGTAATGCACCAGCACCGCTGCCTCGCCCTCGGCTTGCAGCCCATCTAACATGCGCTGAACACGGGGGATTTGGCCAGCCAGTACCGCCTCTGACAATTTGAAAACATCGTAGCGCGCCACATTCAACACAGCGCTTTCAACCTGCTCGAGGCTGAGTTCACCTTCTGGATACAGCAAGCCCAGCTTCTGAATTTCTTGATGTGCCGCCAGCAGATTGCCTTCCACCCGATCGGCAAAAAACTGCAAGCAGGCTTGGCCCTCTTGTCCGGCCGCCACGCTTTGATTTTGCAACTTCAAACGCTGAGCAATCCACTGTGGCAATTGGGCGCGCTCAATCGACTCCACTTGCAACGTGACACCAAATTGGTCCAAGGCACCAAACCACGCCCCTTTTTTGGTGGCATTGTCCAACTTGGGCAGGATGAACAAGGTCAAAGTGCTGTCGTTGCCTTCTGCACTTTGGGCCAACTGCTGAATCATGGGGCTGCCCTCTTTGCCGGGCTTGCCCGTTGGAATTCGAATTTCCAACA
>CANKXC010000175.1 GCA_947487355.1 Comamonadaceae bacterium
GGTGTCGACTGCTCAAGCAAATCGTCAATGAGTGATTTAAGTTGTTCACTCGAGGCTTCATAGGGATCAAACTCTGGATGCTTCAATTGCACGATGGGGTCGTCTTCTGAAAGGATGACGTGCGCCATAGACCATTTTGGATACTTCCGCGTTTGAATTTCCTCAATGTCTACCAATTCAACATCTTTGTGACGTTTGTCCTTGATGATGGTGTTAAACAAGCGGTTGACTGTGCTTCGCTCGCCCTCCAGCACCTGGATATACAAGCCTTGTCCCTGACACAAAACCCCTGAAATGCCAGCCACCCGGTTGTGCAATCTGGCCGATTCCAAAATAGACCCTGTCACGGTGGTCGTCATTGCGACTGCGGCTCGGCTGATGTACAAAAGGCGAATAAGCATGGATTCCTTTGACGGGTGTTGGGTCAATCAATTTTGATGTTGGCTTTGGTGATGATGGCACCCCACTTGCGAGTTTCGGCTTCGATAAATGATTTGAAGGAAGCTGCTGAGCCGCCCCCAATGATGAGACCTTGTTTGAGCATGTTTTGCTTGAATGCAGGGTCGGCCATGGCGGCATTGACATCGGTGTTAATGCGCGCAATGACATCTGCCGGTGTGCCTGCAGGCGCAAACAAACCATTCCAAGCCAGCGCATCAAATCCTGTGTAGCCAGCTTCTGCCACAGTGGGTAAATCGGGTCTGGCGCTTAAGCGCTGTGGGCTTGTCACGGCCAACAACTTCAAGCGACCACCTTGCACCAAAGACAGCAAAGCAGGTTCAACAGCCAACAAGGCTTGTGTTTCATTTTGTGCCACAGACAAGGCTGCGGGTGGTGAGCCATTGAAGGGCACATGGGTTGCTTCAAAGCCTGCAGTTGCCTTTAGCAATTCCATCGACAAATGAGATGAACTGCCAAGCCCCACTGATGCATAGCTGACTTTGTCGCCTTGATTTTTGGCCCAAGTGACAAACTCTTTGAAATTTTGTGCAGGGTGATTGGCAGGTACCGCCAACACATTGGGCTGCGAGGTGGTTAAGACCACCGGAATTAAATCTTTGGTGGGGTCGTAGGGCATTTTCTTGAACATGAAGGGTCCAAATGCCACGGGCCCGTTAAAGCCAATACCCAGTGTGTAGCCGTCGGGGGTAGCCTTGGCCACCGCATCCATGCCAATGGTGCCACCTGCGCCAGGTTTGTTTTCTACCACCAGGGGCTGGCCCCAACGGTTTTTGAGTGTCTCTGCCATGCCGCGCACAATGACGTCCAATGAACTGCCAGCGGGGGCGGGCACCACCACTTTGACGGGCTTGGTGGGCCACGCTTGGGCGCTGGCAGTCACGGCGCTGAGAGCCAGACAAGTGCTGGCAATGGCACCCAAGGCCCATTGCGTTAGGCGGTGTTGAGCAAGTGGTTTATTCAATTTCAGTTACACCTGTTACAAAATAATCGGTATCGCCAAAACAGCTTGTTGGCAAGCCTTTGTGCTGCTCATAGTTGAGCGTGACGCGCTTGCCTGCTGCTGCAATGATTTTTTGAGCCACAGCCTCATCGCGAACCGTAAAGAGAAATTTTTCAGGCGCTGCGCCGGGCATGGCCACCAAGGACAATTCGCCCTCCCAAGTTTTGCAAATCCATCCTTTGTTAGAAACTTTTTGCAAAAACCCGGCACGTTCGCCGGTGGAGTAGCTCCAGTTGAGTGCAATCAATATGTAAATTACAAACAAGGCAATGGCGCCCAGCACCACTAAAAAGAAGGATTTGATCACTTTGGATAGATTGAGGTTTGTCATTTCACCATTCTAGATGAGTGGTTTTCAATTACCAATGTCTACTTGGCCAAGTCGAGTTACCCACAAGTTCCATGACCTTGGAATTTGCCCATCGTTCATGTCGGAGGCCAGTTGGGCTTCCTCTTCGTTCAAGAAACTAATTTCACCCAAGCCGTTGGCAGCCAATTGCAATTTGGCATTGACCTCGGCATAAATGGCGCGGTAAACCACCTGCTCCAAAGACGTGCCTACCACGGTGGAGCCGTGGCCGCGCATGAGAACGCAATTGTGCTTGCCCAAAGACTTGGCCAAGGCTTCGCCCAAATAGGCACTTCTAATGAGCATGTCTGAATTGCCCGCGGCTTCCCGAATTTCAAAGTGAGCCGAACCCGAACCCAAAAATCCTGACATGTGAAAAACAGGCTTGAGCGGATTGTGCGTAATGGCAAAAGGAATGACGCTGGGTGAGTGGCTGTGAACCACCGCCACCACATCGGGCCGCGCGCGATAAATTTCGGAGTGAATGAAACGCTCAAGGTAAGGGCGCTCGGTGGTTTGAGAAACGGCATTGCCGTCCAGGTCGTAGCACACGATGTCTTGTCGTTTGACCAAACCAGGCGCTCTGTTGCATGACAACAAAAACACACCGTCTTGAGTAGGATGCCGCACACTGACGTGACCCAAGCCATCGACAATGCCTTGATCGTACAAAATACGATTGGCATAAACTAGGCGATCTACCAAGTCGCTGGGTGGGGCTTCAAACGTCATTCAACTCTCTCCTGTTGGTTTTTAAAAGTCAACCTAGGTGACAGTGTATGTCAGACAGTGAGCCTCGGTAGCCTCACAATGCTTCCTCGACAATACCTTCACAATCGTTACACCCATCACTATGTCAACAGATTTAATCCTTGAGCAATGGTTGGCTGAGGAAGCCGAAGTTTTAAAGGGCCTTCAAAGTGGCCGCGGCCCAGGTGTGGCCAACCCGCAAGAAGTGATGTCCATGACTGGTCTGGAAATGATGCGTGGCATGTTGCAAGGGCGTTTGCCCTATCCCGCCATGGGCAAGACATTGGACTTTCAAATGATTCATGTGGAAGAGGGCAAAGCCATTTTTCAAGGTTCGCCCAGTTTGGCACACCAAAACCCAATGGGCACCACGCATGGGGGTTGGTACGCCACCATTTTGGATTCGGCCATGGGCTGCGCCGTGCACAGCATGATGCCCATAGGGCGCGGTTACACCACGGCTGAATTGAGCATCAACTTGGTTCGTGCCATTACGCCCAAAGTAAAACGCTTAAGGGCCCTTGGCACGGTGGTGCATTGCGGTCGTCAGTTGGCCACCACAGAGGGCCGGTTGGTGGGCCCCGATGGCACCATTTACGCGCATGCCACCTCTACATGCTTGGTGTTTGACATGAAGCCTAGAGCTTAATTTTCTGCGCTTAGGTTTTTCAGCATGCCCATCAATCCCGAATCGCTGAGTGCATTGCCTCGCAGCGCGGGGGTTTATTTGTTCAAAGGCGAGGGCAGCTTACCGCTCTACATTGGCAAAAGTGTCGACATTCGAAGCCGTGTGATGGCACACCTGCGGGCCGAAGACGA
>CANKXC010000176.1 GCA_947487355.1 Comamonadaceae bacterium
TGTCATTGCCTCGCGTCGATTTGCGCAGCGACACCGTCACGCGTCCTACACCCGGTATGCGCGAAGCCATGGCGCAAGCCTTGGTGGGTGACGATGTGTTTGGTGACGATCCCAGCGTCAATGAACTCCAAGAAAAAATTGCCAACATGTTGGGCTTTGAAGCGGCCTTGTTCATGAGCACAGGCACCCAAAGTAATTTGTGTGGCCTGCTGGCCCATTGTCAACGCGGTGATGAATTCATCGTGGGTCAAATGGCGCACAGCTATCGTTGGGAAGGCGGCGGCGCGGCCGTGTTTGGCAGTGTCCAGCCGCAACCTCTGACGCAACAAGCCGATGGCAGCTTGGCCTTGGCCGACATTGAAGCCGCCATCAAACCCGACGATGCACACTTTGCCATCACCAAATTGGTGGCTTTGGAAAATACATGGGGCGGAAAGGTGTTGCCCCAAAGTTATTTGAACGAGTTCAGTGCATTTGCATTGCAAAAAGGATTGGCGCGTCACTTGGATGGCGCAAGACTTTTCAATGCAGCGGTGGCGCAAGCGGCTGCCTTGGGCACATCACCCTACGAAGAAGCCAAGCGCATTGCACAATGTTTTGACAGCGTGTCGGTGTGCTTCAGCAAAGGCTTGGGTGCACCCATGGGCTCGGCGCTGTGTGGCTCCAAAGAGCTCATCGCCAAAGCACATCGTCTGCGAAAAATGGCAGGCGGTGGATTGCGTCAAGCGGGCTTCATGGCTGCTGCTGCTTCCTATGCGCTAGACCATCATGTTGTGCGTTTGGCAAAAGACCACGAGTTGATGCAACATCTGGCGCAAAGTTTGAGCGGCATACCAGGCCTTCAAATTGAAACGCCCCAAACCAATATTTTGTTCATTGATTTGGTGGGCGAAGCCAAGCCTCAAGGTGCAGCGCTTCAGGCACATTTAAAACAAGCCGGCATTGACATCACGGGTTTGTACCGTTTGCGTTTGGTGACGCATTTGGATGTTGACCGTGCAGGCGTTGACCGCGCCATCTCAGCGGTGCGTCATTTTTTCAATGCTTGAAAAAGCTGTTCAAGTCATTCACATTTTTTAATTTAATTCCAAAGAACACTATGCCCATCACACCGCACGAAGCCCTGCAAAGAACCATAGAGCACCGTGAAATTTTTCACGATGAAATGCTGAAGATCATGCGCATGATCATGAACGGCGAAATGTCGCCAGTCATGACGGCTGCCTTCATTACCGGATTGCGCGTTAAAAAAGAAACCATCGGCGAAATCACGGCAGCTGCGCAAGTCATGCGTGAGTTCTCAAAGAAGGTCGTCATTCCCGACGCGCGCAACTTGGTTGACATTGTGGGCACAGGCGGTGACGGCTCGCACACTTTCAACATCTCCACATGCTCTATGTTTGTTGCTGCAGCTGCTGGCGCCAAAACTGCCAAGCATGGCGGCCGCAGTGTCAGCAGCAAGTCGGGCAGCGCCGATGTGCTCGAAAGCCTGGGCGCCAACATCAACTTGTCACCCGAAAACATTGCCAAGTGTGTGCAAGATGTCGGCATCGGATTTATGTTTGCCCCCAATCATCACCCGGCCATGAAAAATGTGGCGCCCGTTCGCAAAGAGCTGGGTGTGAGAACTATCTTCAATATCTTGGGCCCCTTAACCAACCCAGCTGGCGCGCCCAATATTTTGATGGGTGTGTTCCACCCCGACTTGGTTGGCATTCAAATTCGCGCATTGCAGCGTTTGGGTGCAGAGCATGCTTTGGTGGTTTATGGCCGCGACGGCATGGACGAAGTAAGTTTGGGTGCAGCCACCTTGGTGGGAGAGCTCAAAGACGGCCACATTACCGAGTATGAAATTCATCCGGAAGACTTTGGCATGGCCATGGTCAGCAACCGAGCCTTGCGTGTAGAAACACCCGAAGAATCTCAAGCGGTTTTGCGCGGTGTTTTAGACAACCAAGTTGGCGCTGCCCGTGACATCGTTATTTTGAATGCCGGTGCGGCTTTGTATGCGGCCAATGTGGCCTCAACCATCAAGGAAGGCATTGCATTGGCGCGACAAGCCATTGAATCGGGGGCGGCCAAACAAAAGCTAGAGCAGTTTGTGGCCTTTACCCAAAAAGCAGGCGGTGCCGCATGAGCGATATTTTGAAAAAAATTGTGGCGGTCAAGCACGAAGAAATTGCACTGGCCGCCCAAAAGAAATCTTTGGCAATGGTGCGCGCTGATGCAGAAAGCCGTGTACTCACCCGTGATTTTGTGGGCGCTATTCAACACAAGATTCAGCAAGGCCAAGCGGCCGTCATTGCCGAAATCAAAAAGGCCAGCCCGTCCAAAGGCGTGTTGCGTGCCGACTTTATTCCTGCCGACATTGCGCAAAGCTATGCAGAACATGGCGCAGCTTGTTTGTCGGTTCTAACCGACGCGCAGTTTTTCCAAGGCAGTGTCGATTATCTAAAGCAAGCCAGAGCCAGTTGCGATTTGCCCGTGCTGCGCAAAGACTTCTTGGTCGACGCCTACCAGGTCTATGAAGCACGGGCCATGGGCGCCGATTGCATTTTGCTCATTGCGGCTTGTCTTGACGATGCTCAAATGAAAGACCTCGAATCCATTGCCCGCGGGTTGGACATGGCAGTGTTGGTCGAGGTTCACGATGCTGAAGAGTTAAACCGAGCCCTGAAACTCAAGACGCCCTTGGTGGGCATCAACAATCGCAACCTTCGCACCTTTGAAGTCTCATTGGACACCACCCTTGGCATGCTCAAGGATGTGCCGTCAGACCGCATCTTGATCACTGAAAGCGGCATTTTGACGACGGACGATGTGCAAAAAATGCGCGACGCCAAGGTCAACGCCTTTTTGGTGGGCGAGGCCTTTATGCGGGCGCCTGACCCTGGCCAGGCCTTGGCTGATCTGTTTCATTGAACGGACGCCTTGCCATGAAGTCGGGTCAGGCCGATTTGTTTGCGCAAGTTAGCGACGGCGCTGACTTGCCAGTCAAGCCGCCCAATCAATTGCAAATGCAGGACTGGCCACCCAGCTTAGGCAACTTGTCTGAACCTTGGCTAGACATCCTGAACGATTTTTGGAAAAGCGCCGTTGGCCAAAGCCTCGATCAAAAAATGAGAGGTCAACTGGCAGCCGGCCGGGTGATTTACCCCAGTACGCCCTACCGCGCCTTCACTTTAACGCCCTTCGAAAACGTCAGAGTTTTGATCCTTGGACAAGACCCCTACCATGGCCCTGGTCAGGCGGAAGGCTTGGCCTTTTCGGTGGGCATGGGTCAAAAAATACCGCCCAGTTTGCGCAATATTTTCAAAGAAGTACAGCGCGATA
>CANKXC010000177.1 GCA_947487355.1 Comamonadaceae bacterium
GCAGCACCTCGAACATCGACACCGCCCACGGCGCCTTGAGGTGCCAAAACCACAGAGCAACCAGTCAACCTTTGGTTGGAAGTGAAATGACCAATGTGCAATCCCGCAATGTCGGCAATGCTTCCGTAATGCGGATTGGCGCGCTCGCTGAGGCGGATGTTTACAATGTTCTGCGATGTCATTTGAAAACCTTTTATCGATGCGCCAACGGTTCAAGACAGATGGGCCCCACTTGCGTCAAAACCCGAAGTACCAAGGATAACGCTTGTCTTCATTTGTGCTTCAGCGTTTGATCAGTTTTTTCATCACTTTGGCGGTAACCTCGGTGGTGGTTTTTGGCGTCTTGGAATGGCTTCCTGGCAATGCCGCGCAAGTTATTTTGGGCGAAACTGCCACCCCCGAGTCCTTGGCCGCCATGGAAGAAAAACTGGGCCTGCAACAACCTGCCATCACACGCTATTTTGAATGGGCTGCAGGTTTGCTTCAAGGCCAATCGGGTTTGAGTATTTCCTACAGCACCCCTACCCTTGAGCTCATGACTGAGCGACTACAAGTCACCCTGCCATTGGCCATCTTGGCCATGCTCATCACAGTGGGGGCGGCCTTGGCTTTGGGTTTGTATGCGGCCTCCAAACACAACAGCGCTGCAGACTTAGGTGTCATGACCTTCAGCCAACTGGGCTTGGCCATCCCCAATTTTTGGCTGGCCATCCTGCTGATCCTTTTATTTGCCGTCAAGCTTCAATGGGTCAGTGCGGGCGGTTTTCCTGGCTGGACAGAAGACGCGGGCGGTGGTGTTTGGCAGGCAATTAGCGCCTTGATACTGCCAGCCGTAGCCCTTGCTGCTGTTCAAACAGCCATCCTCACGCGTGTCACCCGATCGGCCGTGATTGAATCGATGAGTGAAGACTACGTTAGAACGGCGCGTGCCAAAGGTTTGTCAAAACAGCAAGTGCTTTGGCGCCATGTTTTGCGCAACGCCCTCATTCCAGTGGTCACCATCATGGGTTTGCAATTTGGCAATTTGATCACCAGCGCCATCGTGATTGAAAACGTCTTTGTGCTGCCAGGTATTGGCAGGCTGGTGTTTCAAGCCATTTCCAACCGCGACTTGATCGTGGTGCGCGATGTGGTCATGCTTTTGTCGGCCATGGTGATTGCCATCAATTTTTTGATTGATGTCTTGTACGCATGGATCGACCCAAGACTGCAAGAAAGCAGGACCGCTTGATTCAGACACACACAAAGCCGCAAAGTACTTTGAGCCGCGCACTCAAACACACCGGATTTGTCACCGGCATGGCCATTGTGCTGACGCTCATTTTTTGTGCGGTGGTGTCAGTATTTTGGTCGCCCTATCCAGTGGCCGATATCGACATTCCCAACAAGTTGGCATCCCCCAGTGCGGCGCATTGGTTAGGCACAGATAGCCTGGGCAGAGACATCGCCTCATTGCTTTGGGTGGGCAGTCAAAACACCTTGCTGGTTGGCTTGATTGCTGTGGGCATTGGGCTCAGTGTAGGCGTACCGCTTGGCTTGCTGGCTTCTGCAAAAAGAGGCTGGGTAGAAGAAGTCATCATGCGCGCTTCCGATTTCACCTTTGCATTTCCCGCTTTGTTGTCAGCCATTTTGTTGACCGCCATTTATGGCCCTGGCTTGGTCATCAGCATCACGGCCATCGGCATTTTTAACATTCCTGTCTTTGCACGTGTCACGCGCGGTGCGGCCAATGCCATTTGGACACGTGACTACACCTTGGCCGCCATGGCAGCAGGCAAATCCAAATGGACCATCACATGGCGCCATGTGCTGCCCAACATGGCCAGTGTTTTAATCGTTCAAGCCTCGGTTCAATTTGCCATTGCCATTTTGGCGGAGGCTGCGCTGTCCTATCTTGGTTTAGGCACTCAAGCGCCACAGCCAAGTTGGGGCCGTATGTTGAACGAAGCCCAATCGCAAATGTTTCAAGCACCCTGGCTGGCTGTCTATCCAGGCATGGCCATTGCCACCGCTGTTCTGGGCCTCAACTTGCTGGGCGATGGCCTGCGCGATTTGATGGACCCCCGCTTGGCCCGGTTGAGATAAGCATCAGGCCATGACCTCCACACCACTTTTGTCTATTCAGAATTTGTGCGTTTCATTGGAAACTGCGCAGGGGCAAGTCGAAGCTTTGCGTGGGCTGAGCTTTGACATGCAAAGCGGAGAAAAGATGGGCCTCATTGGCGAAAGCGGTTGCGGAAAATCTTTGACAGCGCTGGCCATCATGGGGCTGCTGCCTATGCGCTCAAAAGTCACGGGGTCAATTAAACTGAATGGCACTGAGTTAATTGGCATGCGCGATGAAAACATGTGCCGCATTAGAGGGGCACGCATGGGGATGATTTTTCAAGAGCCCATGACGGCTCTGAATCCCGTGCAAACCATTTGGCAGCAAATTGCGGAGCCCTTGCAATTGCATCAAGGCATGTCCAAAAGTGCCACCCAATTGCGCGCGCTTGAGTTGCTAGAACGCGTTCAATTGTCGCGTGCCAAAGAAAGGCTCATGGCCTATCCACACCAACTCTCTGGTGGACAACGTCAACGCGTCATGATTGCCATGGCGCTAGCCTGTCAACCCGATATTTTGATTGCCGATGAGCCCACCACAGCCCTAGATGTCACCGTTCAAAAAGAAGTTTTGAACTTAATTTCACAGTTGGTGTCTGAGGATGGCATGGGCTTATTGCTCATCAGCCATGACTTGGGTTTGATGCGCGACCAAGTCGATCGTGTCATGGTGATGTATGGCGGCTCTGTGGTTGAAAGTGCTCCGACCCAAAACTTGTTTCAGCACCGCCGGCATCCTTATACACAAGGCTTGTTTGCAGCCAGACCGCAGCTCGGATTAAAGCGGGGCACACGTTTGACAACCATTCCAGGTCAAGTGCCCGATCTTTTGAACTGGCCAACAGCTTGTGCATTTGCCGATCGGTGTGCGCATGTTGAAGGTGCGTGCCGAGACGCATTGCCGCCGCTCTCTCAAGCAAGCATCTCTTCAGATTTTACCAATTCAAATCATTCCGATACATCCCATTGGGTGCGCTGCGTCAAATGGCAAAGCATCGAAAGTCAGACATGATGAACGCCCATGTCACCCTGTTAGAAGTGAAAGACCTAAGCCATGTCTATACCTTGGCAAGGCCATCTTGGTTAAGCCCCAAATCAACATTGCAAGCACTTCATCAAATCAACTTTAAGTTGTCGGCTGGAAAAAGTTTGGGAATTGTCGG
>CANKXC010000178.1 GCA_947487355.1 Comamonadaceae bacterium
TCTGCTTGGCTCATCAATCGCACCTTGGCACTGGGCGCGTAATGCGACTCTAGCGTTCCAGAGGCGCGTGGTGCTTCTGTGTTCAAGGCTTCTGGACTGACCAGTTTTAGACCACACGCTTGTTCAATTTGTGTGCGGCTAATTTGCCCAGGGCGAAGCAGCACTGGCACGCCCCGCGTGCAATCGACAATGGTGGATTCAATGCCCACTTCGCATTCACCGCCATCCAAAATAAGGAGTTCATTGCCAAATTCTGAGTGAACGTGTGCAGCTGTGGTGGGGCTGACACGACCAAACAAATTGGCGCTAGGCGCTGCTACACCCCAAACGCCTTGGGTGGCGCAGGCCTGTAACACCTCGCGTGCAACAGGGTGCGATGGGCATCGCAAGCCCACAGAGTTTTGTCCGCCAGCGGCAGCGGCGGCCATGTCTTCTTTGCGGGGCAAGATCAGTGTGAGTGGTCCTGGCCAAAATTGCGCCATCAAAGCTTGTGCAAAATTAGGTACTTCACTGGCAAACTTTGTCACCGCTTCTGCTGAAGCCACATGAACAATCAAGGGATGGTTGGCGGGTCGGCCTTTGGCTTTGAATATTTTGGCAACCGCCGTTTCATTGCAAGCATCAGCGGCCAAACCATAGACCGTTTCTGTGGGCAGACCCAAAAGCTCACCAGCATGCAATGCATCTGCAGCTTGCTTGACGTGGGCCGAACTAGAACCTGAAATGATCATGCTTTTGTGGGTCAGAAACTGTGATGGACGCTTTGCTTAAAACGCTTCAATGCCCAAGATAGCGGCCGCCTGTAAAGCGGTTTTTTTAACTTCAGCAACTGTTGTGCCCGTGATATTCAAGTGCCCCATCTTGCGTGCTTTGCGTGCTTCAGTTTTGCCATACAAATGCAAGTGCGTGCCAGGCAAAGCCAACACGGCGGCCCAGTCGGGCAAGCGCATCACACCTTGGTCATTGAACCAAACATCACCCAACAAATTCAACATGATGGCCGGGCTGTGTTGACGGGGTTGTGTCAATGGCAAACCTGCCAATGTACGCACCTGCAAATCAAACTGTGATTGGTCACATGCATCCAATGTGTAATGGCCGCTGTTGTGCGGACGCGGCGCCATTTCATTGACCACCATGCTGCCATCTTGCAACACAAAAAACTCCACGCACAACACGCCCACATAATTCACACCCACAGCGATAGCCCGCGCCGCAGCAACTGCCTGCGCTTGCAAATCTGAGGGCAAGTGACCTTCATAAACTTCTGTCACGGCCAAGATGCCGTCGCGATGCAAATTGCGTTGCACTGGAAAATTCACCATCTGCCCATCGCGGCCTCGCGCCACAATGACCGAGCATTCCAATGTCAGCGGCAGCATCTTTTCAAGCACACAAGGCACTTGTTTCAAATCTTGCCACGCAGCACGCAATGCCTCCGCATCTTTGACGCGCACTTGGCCTTTGCCGTCATAGCCCATGCGAGTTGTTTTCAAAATACCTGGCAACAAGTTGGCTGGCAATGCCGTGTCCAATTGAGCAGGCGTTTCAATGACCGCATAGGGCGCGCAAGGCACGCCGCACTTGTCGAAGTGCGCTTTTTCTGCAGCACGATCTTGGGCAATGGCCACAGCATCTGCACCTGGCGACACCGGTTTGAATTGAGCCAACTCACGCAGCGCGGGTGCCGGCACATTTTCAAATTCGGTGGTGATGGCCGCACTGCACTGGGCCAACTGCTGCAAGCCTGCTGAATCGGTGTAATCGGTTTGAATATGGCGATGGCTAACTCGGCCAGCAGGGCTGTTGGCATCAGGGTCTAGCACTGCCGTGAAGTAGCCCATGGCTTGGGCAGCATGGACAAACATGCGCCCCAACTGACCGCCGCCCATGACGCCCAAGGTGAGCGGTTCATTGGCCAAATTAGAAGATGTGTCAGTGGCGACGCCACCAGGCAACAAAGACATGGGAGAAACAGTACCGCTCATGCTGCCCCTAAGGGCGGCAATGTCATGCCTTGTGCCAAAGCCGTTTGATCTTTTCTAAATTGCTCAAGTTTGGCTTGCAAGGCAGGGTCTTGTTGCGCCAGCATGGCCACAGCAAACAATGCAGCATTGGCGGCGCCTGCTGCACCAATGGCAAAGGTGGCCACCGGAATGCCTTTGGGCATTTGCACAATGCTGTGCAAAGAGTCGACGCCCTGCAAATGCTTGCTGGCCACCGGCACACCCAAGACAGGCACCACCGTTTTTGCAGCCAACATGCCAGGCAAGTGGGCTGCGCCCCCGGCACCGGCAATGATGGCCAACAAGCCCCTTTCTAGGGCTGTTTCGGCGTAATTGAACATTTCGTCGGGCATTCTGTGGGCCGATACCACTTTGGCCTCGTGATCGATGCCAAACTGTTGGAGAATCTGCACTGCGTGTTGCATCGTGTCCCAGTCGGAACTGGAACCCATGACCACGCCGATGCGTGTTTTGGCTTGGGTTGCTGTGTTTGGCATGGTGGGCTTTGCTGAAGCGTTAAGACGCAGTCGATAAGATTTGAATAATTGTCCGAACTGAAATTCGTTTGAAATTCATTTGAAATTCAGTTCAATCCTTGAATTTTAAGGTTTAGCCCTTAGGTCTGGTAAATATGATTGATGTCACCGTAGAAACTTTTGAAAACGAGGTCATTGCGGCCTCCATGACGACACCCGTTTTGGTGGACTTTTGGGCGCCTTGGTGCGGCCCCTGCAAAACACTGGGTCCCCTCTTAGAAAAGATGGAAGTCGCCTATGGTGGCCGCTTCAAGCTGGTCAAAATTGACTCGGACCAAGAGCAGCAACTGGCCGCAGCCTTTGGCATTCGCAGCATTCCAACCTGCGTCATGCTTAAAAACGGTCAACCTGTGGACGGTTTCATGGGCGCCGTGCCCGAAGGCAAATTGCGCGAGTTTCTTGACAAACACGTGCCTGGCGAAAACGAAGTCTTGGCCGAAGCCGAGGTGCAAGAGGCGGAAGCCCTCATGGAATCGGGCGACTTGGAAACCGCTCAAACCAAATTGCTCGAAGCCTTGCAGGCCAACCCCGAGAACGATGACGTTCGCTTTGACCTGGTCAAACTGCTGATCAGCATGGGCCAACTTGATGACGCAGAGACTGTCATCCAACCTTGTTTGTCGCAAATTCCTCTGAAATTGCGCTTTGAAGCTTTAAAACAATGGCTCAATGCCTTGCACTTTGTCTCCACCGAC
>CANKXC010000179.1 GCA_947487355.1 Comamonadaceae bacterium
GCCCTTAAAAAAGCTTCGGTCTTAATCCTCGAGTGGCTTAGATGCAGTCCCATCAGCAAACGAGGCAACATCAACAAAGTTTGAAACCGATTGAATTGGCCACCCATCAATAGATTGAGTTTGCCGTCGTCAATAAGGGCATGCGGAACAGCCGGCATGCCACCCCCATAGCTGGGTGTATTCAGTGTGGAGCCGAGTAGGGTGGTGCCCTGATGTGCTGTGACGCCATCGACCGATATGCGCATGTCCCAATTGCGCAAATGGGCAAGTTCTCGAAAAGTGGCCAGAAGGTATCGTGGCAATCCTCTTAGAAATTTTGGACCTGCCAAAGCGCGATTGCCAACCGATGCGTCAAATCCAACCGCCAAGCTGGAATGAAAAAAATGGGTTTGCCCCGCAGCCAATTCAACTTGTCCGAGGTCGATGGCTTGAGATTTGCCAGACAGAGCAAACTGCAAAGCCTCTTGCCACATCATGCCGTGAAGACCCCAAGCACGGGCGCAATCGTTGCCACTGCCGTATGGCACCAAGCCAATTTCAAAAGCCGAATACATCAAACCCGGTAGCATTTGATTCAGGGTACCGTCACCACCCACAATGACAACACGCGTGTTGGGCTTAGTTTCTGCAAGTAAATGCAATCCTGCGTCGATGGATTCAGGCATCTCAATTTGGATGTGCTTAACTGGCCCTGGGTGCGCATTCAAATGGTCTTGAATCAATAGGAATAGCTTTTGAGCCCGCCCACCCGCAGCTTTTGGATTGATCAATATGAGCGCATTCATGTTTGAATTTTGATTCAATTTCCGTCTAGAGTGTTATGCTCAAGTCGCACTAAGCACTCGATTGCCTAGACATAGGTATTTACCCGAATGACCTTGTCTTTAAAATACCAAGGATTGTTTTTGACCTACCTTCATCTAGGACGCCTATGACCCGCTTCAAAAAGCCTTCATTCAAATTTTCTGCGTTGGCAATAGCATGCTTCAGCGCGTTGGCTTTGACTGCTGTCAATGCGCAAACACCACCTACACCCCCAGCGGCAACACCCCCGGCAACTAAGCCTGCAGCAGCTGCTCCTACTGCATCGCCCTCAGCCCCTGCAACACCGCCTGCTGCCCCTGGTGCATTGAGGCCCATGAAGGATTTCCTCAAGGACTCTAAAACGACGCCTGGTTTCTTTACCCTGCACCAAAAAGACGAGAAAGTTTGGATTGAAATTCTGCCTAGCCAATTGGACAAGCCATTCTTCTTCAGCTACAACATTCCGCGCTCGGTAGGTGAGCGTGGTTTGTATGGCAGCCAAATGGGTGGTTCCAAATTAGTCGAATTTAAGAAAGTTGGCAACCAAGTCCAATTGATTGCGAAGAACACCCAATTTTTTGCCAAAGAAGGTACACCGCAAGCACAGTTTGTTGCTGAATCTTTTTCAGACAGTTTGATGAGCAGTGCCGCAGTTTTGACCCAGCCCAATCCAGAAACTAAATCGATATTGATTGAAGCCAACAGTTTGTTGTTTTCAGATATTCCTGGCTATCAAACACGCTTAGAGATGTCATTCAGAATGCCGTTTGCTTTGGATACGCGCAATACATCTTTCTCAGCGACAAAAAATACCAGCACACTGACTGGTCTCGAGGTTCGGGCTCATTTCTCTGTGCCCAAAATTTCTGCGCCTCCCATGACACCTTCACCGGTTCCTAGTACTCCGCCCCCAAGTTCCACACCAGACCCACGAAGCTTGTTTGTGTCTTTCTATTACAGCTTTATGCCATTGCCTGAGCCAATGCAGGCGCGTGTGGCGGATGAGCGCGTAGGATATTTCACGATTCCAAGAACAGACTACACCACCGATTTGAATATCAAAGCCAAATCACATCTGGTTAAGCGTTGGCGCTTGGAGAAGAAAGAACCTGCGACAGAGGTCTCTGAACCCAAAGAGCCAATTGTGTATTGGTTGGATAAAAACATTCCTGAAAAATACCGTGAAACTGTTGCCCAAGGTGTATTGGAATGGAACAAGGCTTTTGAAAAAGCAGGTTTTAAAAACGCCTTGGTGGTCAAGCAACAGCAAGCCAATGACGACTTCAACAACATGGATGCTAAACATGCGTCTGTCAGATGGTTTACGGGTTCGGACGTTGGCTTTGCCATTGGCCCGTCCCATGCCGATCCTCGCACCGGCGAAATTTTGGATGCCGACATCGGTATGTCTGATGTTTTCACGCGTGGCGCCCGCCGTGCGGTCATTGAAGACTTGGCACGCATTCGTGGCTCGGGCGGTGAACTCTGTGAGCATGCCGCAGATGCAGCACAAGAATTACACTATGCGCTGGACTTGCTGGAGGCACGTGGCTTAGAGCTCGACAGCCCTCAAGCCGATGCTTTGGCCAAAGCCTATCTAAAAGATGTGATCATGCATGAAGTGGGTCACACTATTGGCCTGCGTCACAATTTTCGCGCATCGACTGTTTATGACTTGAAGCAAATTCAAGACCCTAATTTCACTCGACAGAACGGCACAACAGCTTCGGTAATGGACTACACGCCATACAACATTTCACCCAAAGGCGAGAAGCAAGGTGAGTATGTGATGTCCACTTTGGGTGCTTATGACTATTGGGCCGTTGAGTTTGGTTATAGGCAATTTGCACCAGGTCAAGAAGAGCAGGGTCTGGCGCAAATTCTGGCAAAGTCAAAGCAACCAGAATTGCAATACGATTCTGATGAAGACGCTGGCTATGGACCCATGGGTGGTGTTGATCCCATGGTCAATCGATTTGACCTAGGCTCTGACCCCTTGGCATACTACAAGTTGCGCATGAAACTATCTAGAGAGCTGTGGGACCGCTTGCAAAATATGAACCTGGCTACGGGCGATAGCTACGAAAGACTCACGCGCAGTTTCAGAAGTGGTTTTAACCAGCTGAATCGCGTAGCACCTTTGGCTGCCAAATACATTGGCGGCGTTAACATTCGTCGGGAACGTGCAGGTTCTGGCAAGCCTGTTTTTGAGCCAGTCAGTGCAGCCAAACAGAAAGAAGCTTTGGCATTGATTACCAAAGACTTTTTTGGCACAGAAAGTTTCAATTTCAAGCCAGAGTTTATTGCACGCTTGGCTACGGACAGGTTCGAGAGAACCCCCGCTGACGGCAGTATGCAAACTTCAGTGGCTCGCTTAGTGGCTGGTGTTCAAAAAGAAATTTTGGATCATGTGTATTCACCCTCAGT
>CANKXC010000180.1 GCA_947487355.1 Comamonadaceae bacterium
GGCGTTGTGAAGTGCGTTCAGCTCTCGAGTGCAGCAGGTTCTGCGCCTGGCTATGCCGTCATTGCCAAATCAACATGGCATGCACAACAAGCTGCGCAAAAGGTCAAAGCACAATGGGTTCAGCGCAAAGAGGGTGCCATCGATACAAAGCGCATTGAGTCTGAGCTTCAAGACAAACTCAAAACTGAAAGTGGTTTTACGTTTCATGAGCAAGGTGATGTTGCAAAAGCTGAAGCCGGTGCAGCTCGCGTTATTCAAGCGCAATACAAGGCGCCTTATTTGGCACACGCCACCATGGAGCCCATGAATTGCACCGCGCAATTCAAAGACGGCCAATTGGAAATTTGGGCGCCCACTCAAGTGCCGGGTTTGGCTCGTGCTGCTGCGGCCAAAGTGGCGGACTTGTCCAAAGACAAGGTTAAATTGAACGTCACGCTACTGGGGGGTGGATTTGGTCGGCGCTTGGAAGTTGATGTGGTGGTGCAAGCTACGCAACTGGCCATGGCCGCTGATGGCAAGCCTGTGCAATTGGTTTGGTCGCGTGAACAAGACATGACGCACGACTATTACCGGCCTATGCATGTGGCGCAATTGAGCGCTGCCGTGAATGGCCAAGGCCAAGTAGAAAGTTTGCAAATCAAATCGGCAGGCGATGCCATTTCGCCGCGATGGATGTCCAGGGTTTTGCCTGCACTCTCTGGCCCCATCGATGCACCTGACAAAACAACTGCTGAAGGTTTGTTCGATTTGCCTTATGGCTTTGCGCATCAGCGCATGTCGCATGTGTCAACCAAGATGGGTGTGCCCATTGGATTTTGGCGCTCGGTGGGACATTCTCACAATGCCTTCTTTTCTGAGAGCTTTATTGACGAGTTGGCCATTGAGTCAAAACAAGATCCACTGGCCTTTCGCATGGCGCTTCTTAAAAATGCGCCGCGCTATGCAGCTGTTTTGAAGTTGGCTGCAGAAAAGGCAAAGTGGGGGAGTGCATTACCAGAAGGCCATGCCCACGGACTAGCCTTGCACGAATCGTTTGGCTCTATCGTGGCGCAAGTGGCCGAGGTTTCAATGCAAGACGGTAAGCCGCGTGTGCATCGTGTGGTTTGTGCCATCGACTGCGGCACCGTGGTCAATCCTGGAACAGTTGCACAGCAAGTTGAGAGCTCTGTTATTTTTGCGTTAACGGCCGCTTTGTATGGAAAAATTGACATTCAAGAGGGCGTGGTTCAGCAAAACAACTTTACCAACTACCCCCTGGTGACCATGGCTCAATCGCCTGTAGTAGAAACTTGGATTGTGCCCAGCACCAATGCGCCTGAAGGAGTGGGTGAGCCTGCGGTGCCGCCGCTGGCACCGGCAGTTGCCAATGCAATGTACACATTAACGGGTAAGCGATTGAGATCTTTGCCGTTAGTGACCTAACGCAAAAAATTTGCGAATGGTGAATCGTGCCGATTAGCGTTGGCCATTTGTGGTCATAGCAAGACGTTCTGCTAACCAGACCTTGATCACAGATTGACGAGTGACTCCTAGTTTGCTGGCTTCTCTGTCTAAAGATTCGACCATCCAAACAGGAAAGTCAACATTGACTCGTTTGGGTGCTTGTTGCTTACGTTTGGCTTTATTTAGGTCCAAAGATGAAGTGATGTCTTCGCCTTGATCGAAGGCTTGGTCAAATTTTTTAGCTTTCATAAAGCGCTACCTCTTCTTTACGCGAACGTCTAACAGAAATTAAACGGATGTTGCTATTTCTGTAAGTCACTACGGCTGACCAATGTTGTTGTTGAATGATTCCAATCAATAGGAATCTAGGTTCATCTTCAATCTTTGCCGGAATTTCTAAAAGCATGGGATCGTTCCAAAGTGCTTGCGCTTCTTCAAAATCAATTCCGTGTTTGAGACGGTTGGATTCGCTTTTGCTTGAATTGAATTCAAACTCTAGCATGTTCATTTAATATACCTTAACTATTCATTAATTGCGACAAATTTTGTGGGATAAACGGGCTTAGTCTGCATCCAAAGGCTTGATTCGATATATTGAATAAGCACGCAATATTGGGTTCACAATCAAACCATGCCAAATTACAAACTCCAAGTCGAAGTGACGCCTCAGTATCTGCCAGAGCAATCTGATCCTGCGGGTGATCTCTATACATTTGCCTACAGCATCACCATTACCAACACAGGCAATATTGCAGCGCAAGTTATTTCAAGGTCATGGAGCGTGAACGATGCCAACGGACTTCACGAAAAAATTAAGGGCTTGGGTGTGGTGGGGTATCAGCCCTTGTTGCAACCTGGTGAAAAATTTCAGTACACCAGCGGTACACGTTTAAGAACCCCCACAGGCACCATGCACGGCAGTTATTTTTGTGTGGCCGAGGATGGTGAAAAGTTTGATGTTGACATCCCCATGTTTATCCTAGACGCTCTTAGCAATGAGTCGGGCAAGCGCAATTTGCACTGAGCATGCCTCTTTCTGCTAACAACCGACAAAAAAATTTATCAGGCATTGTCTGGATGATTGCATCAATGGCAGGTTTTGCGATTGAAGACGCCTTCCTGAAGACAGTGACCAAACAAGTGCCGGTGGGGCAGGTGTTAATGATGTTTGGCTTTGTCGGTCTATGCGTCTTTGCCTTTATGGCTAGGCGAGTCAGAGTACCTCTTTTTCAGGCGAAAGTCTTTACCCGTCACATGCTCTTCAGAGCAATCTTTGAGTTCTTTGGTCGTTTGTTCTTCCTATTGGCCCTTGCTTTAACGCCCATCTCATCGGCTACTGCCATCTTGCAGGCTGCGCCTTTGTTTGTGGTGTTGGGTGCGCGGATTTTTCTGGGCGAGAAAGTGGACTTCAAAACGTGGATAGCCATCTTGGTGGGTCTTGCCGGAGTTCTCATTGTTTTGCGACCTTCAGCAGATGATTTCTCGGCCTTGTCTTTGCTTGCTGTGATTGGTACATTGGGTTTGGTTGGCCGCGATTTATTTTCACGGACTGCGCCGCCGTCACTGACCAAAGAAGTCCTTGGTTTCTATGGGTTTAGCACCATGGTGATTGCAGGCTTATCTTATGCAATGTGGGAAGGCAAAGCATTTGTGCCATTGCAATTGGCGCAGATTTTCATGATCGCCTCTGCCGTGGTGGCGGGTGTGTTTGCATACATTGCGCTAATGACTGCCATGAGAACAGGCTCAATTGGGGCGGTCACACCTTACC
>CANKXC010000181.1 GCA_947487355.1 Comamonadaceae bacterium
TCCAACATCATGGTGGCTTTCCAATTGCGGCCCTCAGGTACCAAAGGTGCGTAGGCTTCAATTTCGTCTTGGATGCCCTCTTCCTCAAAGATTTTTTCAATGCGCAACATTTCTTGAATTTGATAGCGAATGGTGGTCTCGCTTTCAAACTGCAAATTCACATGATCGCCTAATCTGACGCTGCGCAGTTTGCGATGGGCAATGATGCTGGGCTTGTTAACTTTGCGCCACTTGGTGTAGGCCTCTAGTGACATCAAGCTCTCTGGGGTAATGTGTCCTGTCAATTGCATTTGCAACTCCGTCTTTTATTTCAAACCGTACGCTTTGCGCACCAAGGTAAGCGGGTGATTGAGTTCAGGCGCACCCAAACCATTGACCTCAAATCCTTGTGCAATGTGATGGCCTCCCAATGGGCAGTCCGAACTGATGAAGTCAGGCTTGCTGCCATCCTTCATGGTGGCCATGGCCTTGAACACGGGCTTTCCAATTTTCATGGCCACATCGTGAGAGCCTTTTTTGACCCCATAGGTACCAGCATGGCCAGAGCAACGCTCAATGGTGTTGATCTCTGTACCTGGAATCATCTTCAGCATTTCTTCTGTTTTCCGACCAATGTTTTGCACCCTGCCATGGCAAGGAATTTGATAGCTCACATTGCCCAGTTTTTCTGGAAATTCTGTTTTTAACAAGCCATCACGCTTTCGAGCCATGAAGTACTCAAAGGGATCCCACATGCTTTCTTTGACCAATTGCGTATCGCTGCAATCTGGGAACATCAAAGGAATTTCTTGTTTGAACATCAATGCGCAGCTAGGAACAGCGGCCATGATGGCGAAACCGTCTTTGGCGTACTTGCTTAAAACAGGAATGTTGGCTTCCTTCGATTCCTTCACAGAATCGAGATCGCCCAACTCAAGCTTGGGCATGCCGCAGCATTTTTCTTTTTCAACAATGACATATGGAATGTCGTTGTGGTTCAAGATTTTGAGTAAATCATGACCAATGCCTGGCTCGTTGTAATTGATGTAACAGGTTGAGAAGATAGCCACTTTGCCGGGTGTCTTTTCGCCATCCACCACTTTGACAGCTTCTGCTTTTTCTGCACTTGAACGGAATTTACGAGTGGCCAATGAAGGCAACCACGCATTTTGATCAATGCCTAAAGTTGACTCCATCACACTGCGAGCCGCTTTGGTTTGATTGATGGCGTTGACAGCCTGAACCACAACAGGAATTCCAGCCAAAGAACCGTGCGTATCGGTTGAAGCCAAGAAACTCTCTGCAGCACCTACCTCCCCTTTTTTAAACTTGATGGCCTTGGCACGAAGCATGGTGTGCGGGAAATCCAAGTTCCACTCATGTGGTGGTGTGTAGGGGCACTTGGTCATGTAGCAAAGGTCGCACATGAAGCACTGGTCTACCACCTTCCAATAATCTTTTTTGTCGACGCCATCGACTTCCATGGTTGAACTCTCATCAACCAGATCGAACAAAGTGGGAAATGATCCGCACAAGCTGACACAACGGCGGCAGCCATGGCAGATGTCAAAAATTCGTTCGAGTTCGTTAAAGCACGACTCTTCGTTGTAAAAGTCTTCGCTTTGCCAATCTAAGGGATGTCGTGTTGGGGCTTCCAAATTGCCTTCTTTGGCCATGTGGGTCTCCTAATGTTGATTCAATTTCGTAAACAGTTAGGTCAAGATTGAACTGCTTGCGAAATTGCTGCACTCACACGAAGTGCAGCAATTCTTGGCTAGAAATTAATCGACCAATTCGTTCAAAGCTTTTTGATAGCGGTTGGCGTGTGAGCGCTCGGCCTTGGCCAAGGTTTCAAACCAATCAGCAATCTCATCAAAGCCTTCATCACGCGCTGTCTTGGCCATGCCAGGATACATGTCGGTGTACTCGTGCGTTTCTCCAGCAACAGCGGATGCCAAGTTTTGACGTGTGGAGCCAATTGGCAAGCCAGTCGCTGGATCGCCGGACTGCTCGAGGAATTCGAGGTGGCCGTGAGCGTGACCGGTTTCGCCTTCAGCGGTAGAACGGAACAAAGCTGCAACATCGTTCTGACCTTCAACGTCAGCCTTGTTTGCGAAATACAAATAGCGACGGTTAGCCTGGGACTCGCCTGCGAAGGCGTCTTTCAGACATTGTTCCCTGCGCGAGCCTGTGAGTGCTGCCATGGTTATCTCCTGGATGTAGAAAAAATGCTTTGGCCGATTTGCCAAAGACCATCAAAGCATAGCCATAACTTGAGAAAGCAACATTGCATTTCTCAATGACCTAAATTGAAAAAGCTAATTTACTGGTAATAACCCTAGGTGCAATATCGCATGTCAACTTTGAATGACATGCGTCAAGTTGCTCAATCTAGATCAGTGCTTGTGTTGTGATTGCATGTTCATGCTTTTAACTGGAACTTGCAATTCAATTTGAGATTTAACACCTTTGTTATTTTCAAACATAAGGGTCACTGGCACACTGGTTTTGTCTGCCAATGGTGCTTTCAAATCCATCAGCATCACGTGATAACTGCCGGGTTTTAACTCAACCGATTTACCTGCCGGAATGTCCAAAGAGGGAACTGCCGCCATTTTCATGACGTCTTTTTCCATTTTCATTTCGTGAATCTCGGTCACACCTGCGGCAGGACTGCTCGCACCCACCAGTTTGGCACCATCTTTTGAGGTGATTTTCATGAAGGCACCGGTTGCCTTCTGTCCTTGAACCGTGGCACGGGCCCAAGGATCGACAACAACCGCGACTTGCGCGATTGCAGATGTCGCCATCAAAATTGACATGGGGAGAATTGCAAAATGAAATAATTTCATAGGATTTTCTAACGTTAAAAAATGTTCAAACTACAAGCAAAAAAGTGGTGAGCTCAATTTTAATGGACGCAAACGGCCATTAATTGACCAAAGCCTGCAAGACTTTGCGGGTGTTATCTGGAATAGAAACCGGTTTGTTGGTACTGCGCTCAACGTACACATGAACAAACTCACCCACGGCAGAAGCAGACACTGACTCGTTGCAGAACAAGCCAATTTGATACCTCACACTGCTGTTACCAAGGTGAATGACCTTGAGACCGACGGCCACTGTATCGGGAAAAGTGATGGGTGAAAAATAGGTGCACTTGCTTTCGATGACCAAGCCAATGACCTCACTGTTGGA
>CANKXC010000182.1 GCA_947487355.1 Comamonadaceae bacterium
GACGGCAAGCCCCACAGCATTGACACCGTGGTGTTGTCCACACAGCACAGCCCCGATCAAAGTGAGTCTTCCACCAAAATGAAGGCCAGCTTCAACGAAGCCATCATTGAAGAGATCATCAAGCCAGTGCTGCCCAAAGAGTGGCTGCAAGACACCAAATACCTGATCAACCCCACAGGCCGCTTTGTCATTGGCGGTCCTCAGGGCGACTGCGGTTTAACTGGCCGCAAGATTATTGTGGACACCTACGGCGGTGCTTGCCCTCACGGCGGTGGTGCCTTCTCAGGCAAAGACCCATCCAAGGTGGACCGCTCTGCGGCTTACGCTGCACGTTATGTGGCAAAGAACATTGTGGCGGCAGGCTTGGCCACCAAGTGCCAAATTCAAGTGGCTTACGCCATTGGTGTAGCCCGCCCCATGAACATCACGATCAACACCGAAGGTACTGGCGTGATTTCTGACGACAAGATTGCCGCATTGGTTCACGAGCACTTTGACCTGCGTCCAAAGGGCATCATTCAAATGCTGGACCTGTTGCGCCCCATCTACAGCAAGACCGCTGCGTATGGTCACTTTGGCCGTGACGAACCCAACTTCACTTGGGAACGCACCAACCTGGCCGCCACACTGCGTGCGGCAGCAGGCTTGAAGTGATTATTTGACGGGGTTTTCTAAAACGCCAATCCCGTCAATTTCAACTCGCACCACGTCGCCCGCCTTGAGATATTTGGGCGGCGTGAAGCCAATGCCAACGCCCACCGGTGTGCCAGTGGCAATGACATCGCCAGGGTACAAAGTAATGCCCGCACTCAAAGTTTCAATGAGGGTGGGAATGTCAAAAATCAAGTCGGGGGTGGCGGCGTTTTGGCGCTCTTCGCCATTCACATAACAACGCACGTTGGTGTTGGTGCCGTCCATTTCGTCGGCACTCACTAGCCACGGGCCCATGGGGCAAAAGGTGTCAAACGATTTGCCCATGTGCCATTGCATGTGCTTGTTTTGCCAATCGCGGGCTGTGATGTCGTTCACGATGGTGTAGCCCCACACATGCTGCATGGCATTGGCTTTGGTGATGCCCTTGCCGCCTTTACCAATGATGACAGCCAACTCGGCTTCGTAGTCAATGGCTGTGGACACTTTGGGCATTTCGATGGCCTTGCCAGTGGCAATGACGCACTCGGGTACTTTGGTAAAAATAATGGGCTCAGCAGGAATTTCACCACCAGCTTTGGCGCTGCTGTCAAAGCCGCTGCGTGCAAATTCTTTGGCGTGAGCGTGATAGTTTTTGCCCACGCAAAAAATATTGCGACGAGGGTGCGGCAGTGGCGCACGCAATTGCACTGTACTCAAATCGATGGCCGCGCCTTGCGCTGGCAAGGCTTCACCGCGCGACAGAGCATCCACCAACGTGAGCGCCCCCAATTCACGATCGGCCAAAGGCAAATCGAAAGGTGAAACAGATTTGAGGTCTTTGGAAACCAGGCCCACATGAGGTTGGTCTTGATAGAAAAAAGCAGCGATGCGCATGATGAAAGTTTTAAAAGTTAAGTGACTTAAGCGAATTGTGCCTTTGATAGAAAGTCATGCAGTGTCATATGGGTAACACCAAAGTCAATGAGGATGATGCAGCAATCTTCAAGCAGGTGTAGAGTGTGTGTTAGGGCATTAACCAAGAATTTCAGGAGACATGATGGGAACACTCAACCGGGCACAGCGTGCTAGAAAAGTTTTTAAGCAACTCACTCTAGGGTCATTTTTAGCAGTAGCGGGCTTTTGCACAGCTGCATTGGCACAGGCGCCCAATGCAAGCTACCCAACTAAATCCATCACCATGATTGTGCCCTTCCCCCCAGGCGGTTTGGCAGACATTGTGGCCCGCCCTGTGGCAGAGGCCATGTCGCGCGATTTAGGTCAACCCATCGTCATTGAAAACCGCGGTGGTGCTGGCGGCGGCATTGGCATGGGCGTGGCAGCGCGCGCCAAGCCCGACGGTTACACCATCCTTTTGGCCTTGTCGTCCTTAACGGTGATTCCTGAGGCCGATGCATTGCTGGGCCGCAACCCCATGTTTTTGTTGAACGAATTAAGGCCCATTGCGCGTTATACAGCCGACCCCACTGTGCTGGCAGTGCGTGCTGATTCACCTTGGAAAACCGTCAAGGAATTCGTTGAAGATGCCCGCAAACGTCCTGGCGCCATCAACTATGGCTCGTCTGGCAATTACGGCACCATGCACGTACCGATGGAAATTTTGGCCCAAACCGCGGGTATCAAAATGACCCATATTCCTTTCACAGGTGCTGGCCCTGCGGTAGTGGCCATGTTGGGCGGGCAAATTGATGCGCTGTCTACGGGCCCTGCCACTGTTTTGCAACATGTCAAAGCAGGCAAGATTCGCGTCTTAGGTCATTGGGGCAATGGCACCTTGGCGTCCATGCCCGATGTGAGCAGCTTGAAAGACTTAGGCTTTAACGCAGAGTATGCGCAATGGTCTGGTTTGTTCATCCCCAGCGGCACGCCCGAGCCTATTGCACAACGCTTGCGTGCAGCCGCCAAAGTGGCAGCGCAAGACACCAAAGCCCGTGACGTGATTCAGAACACAGGCAGTCCTGTGCAGTATTTGGACACGCCCGATTTTGAAAAATACGTTCAAGCCGATGCCAAACGCATGACCGATGTGGTCAAGAAAATTGGCAAAGTGGAATAAAAAATTTAAATCTAATTGACTGAGGCAACTATGAAAACAACACGCACTTTACAAACATCAACTACGGCGCAAGCCGCCAAGCTACAAACCCAAAAACGCCGCACTCTGGTGGTGGCTTTGGCCAGCCTCTTGTTCATTGGCACTGGCATCTTTCTGTCGCAACAAGCACACGCACAAAACTATCCCACCAAGCCCGTCAAAATTGTGGTGCCCTTTGCCACCGGCGGGCCCGCAGACAACTACGCGCGTTTTATGGCGCAGCGCTTGCAAGAAAGCTTGGGCCAAACTTTTGTGGTGGACAACAAGCCTGGTGCAGGCTCGGTCATTGGTACCGATTTAGCAGCCAAAGCGGCACCCGATGGCTACACCTTGCTGTTGATGTCCAA
>CANKXC010000183.1 GCA_947487355.1 Comamonadaceae bacterium
CAAAGCAAAACTGGCGTGAAGTTGATTTTTTAAATTGAGTCGCTCAGATCGAAATCCCGTTTGTTATTTGGGTTGTCCCGAGGTTCAAATTTTTCAATTTGTGTGATACTAATTTGAGTGCAGTTAGATGCGCTCAGTTATTCACACAAGGAGAGAATATGCGATCGGTTTCGCTCAATTTGAAACGTGTTTTTACGGTCATCGCATTGGCCTTTGCTTTGCCTCTGTCTGCCTTTGCGCAGGCCTATCCTTCCAAACCTATCAAAATGATTGTGCCGTTTCCCGCAGGGGGGACCACTGACATTGTGGCGCGAATCATTGCGCAAAAAATGACCGAATCCATGGGACAACCCGTGACGGTTGACAACAGAGGAGGTGCCGGTGGCAACATTGGCGCAGACCTCATGGCCAAAGCGGCACCAGATGGTTACACCATCATGATGCACAACCTTTCCTTTCCCTTGGCAGCGGTTGCACAAGCACTGGCCAACCGAGCCCCCTTCAATGTAGACACAGATTTTGCAGGTGTTTCTATTGCGGTTTATGTCCCCTTTATCTGGACTGCTAGCCCTAACGTGCCTGCTAAGGATTTAAAAGAACTTGCCAACTTGTTAAAGAGCAACAAGTCTTTGCAATACAACTACGGCTCCACGGGCCCTGGTTCTACCATGCACGTTCTGGGTGAGGCTTACAAGAAAGATGCCGGCATCAGCATGGAGCACATTCCATTCAAAGGGGCTGCACCCCTTAAGCAAGAATTGTTGGCGGGCCGTTTGCAAATTGGTGGCGATCAATTGTCCTCATCTTTGGCCGAAGTTAAGGCAGGCACACTGAAAGCACTGGCCACTACCGCGTCCAAGAGAATTGAGGGTTTGCCAAATATCCCTACCGTTAAAGAATTGGGCTATCCCAATTTGGAGTTGGAAGGTTGGAATGGTGTTTTTGCACCCGCAAAAACACCCAAAGACATCATCGATCGCTTGAACAAAGAAATCGTTGCTGCCGTCAAGCACCCCGATGTAGTGAAGCGCTTGAATGAGTTGGGTGCTGAAGGTGTGGGTTCCACACCTGCTGCGCAAGATGCCATGTTGCGCAAGCAGATGGATCAGTTTAGAGCCATCATTCGAGAAATGAAACTCGAATAATTTGAAAGTGCTTATTGCGTTTGGTGGCTACCAGTTGCAAGCCACCAAACGGGTAACTCTGAACAGTCTTTTTCATCCAAACCGCTTTGTGCGGCTGCATTGAATTGAGCCAAAGCCAATGACGTTAGAGGCAGTTGTCTTTCTGTGGCTTGCGCTTGATCGATCATGGCGCGCATGTCTTTGCGCATGGTTGAAACACTAACGGTCACTTGTTCGCTTTTCTTGTTTTGAAGAGCTTGGGCAATCATACTGCCCCGGACTTTCAGCATATTGGGACCGCCAGAGCTGTCCGACAAAATATCAATCATTCGGTTGGGGTCAATTCTAAGCGGTTCGACCAAGGACAAAGACTCGCCAAGTGTTTGCCAATAAACCATCAAGGGCAGGTTAACGGCCAGCTTAACGGTGGATCCCGCGCCATAAGTGCCAACATGCTCAACTCGTTTGCAAAGTTGATCAAGCAAAGGTTTAACTTTTTCGACATCAGCAGAATCGCCACCGACAAAACCCAGCAATTTGCCCTCTTTCGCGGGTCCAACACTGCCACCAACAGGGCATTCCAAAAAGACGGCGCCTACTGCCTGGGCACGCTCTGCCATTTCTTTGGGTTTGGCAGGTTTGACCGTACTCATGTCAATGAAGATCTTTTGCTTGACCAAGCCAGACAATAAACCATCAGGCCCTGAATACACATCGTCTAAAGCGGATTCGTTAGTCAAAAGTGTGAGCACGACGTCAACAGATTCGGCCAGAATTTTGGGGCTTGAACACAACGTTGCCCCTACATTTACCAAACCTGTTGTCTTCTCGGAAGTGCGATTCCAGACGCTTAAGTTATACCCCAGTCCCAAAAGCCGAGTACCGATGGCATTGCCCATTTTGCCTATGCCTGCAATTCCGATCTTCATACTAATCTCCTTGGTGCTGATTCAATTTACTTCAAAATATCACCCATGCACAAGTACTTCATCTCGAGGTACTCGTCCATGCCGTGGTGTGAACCTTCGCGGCCCAAGCCCGATTGCTTCACGCCACCGAAGGGCACATGTTCTGTGGCAATGACGCCCACATTGATGCCCACCATGCCGTATTCCAAACCTTCGCTGACGCGGAAAATGCGGCCCACATCGCGGCTGTAGAAATAGCTGGCCAAACCAAACTCGGTGTTGTTGGCGGCGTCAATGGCTTCTTGCTCAGTTTTGAATTTAAAGACGGGTGCAAAGGGGCCAAAGGTTTCTTCTTTGGCGCACAGCATGTCTGCAGTGGCATTGCCAATGACCGTGGGTTCAAAGAACTGGCCGTTTAAAGCTTTACCACCCGCCAACACCACACCGCCCTTGGCTTTGGCGTCTTCCACGTGGCGTGTTACTTTTTCCAAAGCAGCGGGCTCAATCAGCGGGCCTTGCACCACGCCATCTTCAAACCCATTGCCAACTTTGAGCGCCTTCACTTTGGCTGCAAACTTTTGTACAAAGGTGTCGTAAACAGACTCTTGAACATAGATGCGATTGGCGCAAACACATGTTTGACCGGCATTGCGATATTTGCTGGCCATGGCGCCTTCAACGGCGCTGTCAATGTCTGCATCGTCAAACACAATGAAGGGGGCATTGCCACCCAATTCAAGGGACAGTTTTTTGACAGTAGGCGCAGATTGCGCCATCAAAATTCGGCCGACTTCGGTACTGCCAGTAAAGCTGATGTGGCGAACAATGTCGCTGGTACAAAAGACTTTGCCAGCGGCAACGCTGTTGTCTGAATCGGCCGTAAGCATATTGATAACGCCCGCTGGTATGCCTGCACGCAGGGCCAATTCGCCTGCAGCCAAAGCTGTCAGAGGAGTCAGTTCAGCGGGCTTGATGACCACGGTGCAACCTGCTGCCAAAGCAGGTGCTACTTTGCGCGTGATCATGGCCAATGGAA
>CANKXC010000184.1 GCA_947487355.1 Comamonadaceae bacterium
AAAAAAGACGATTACCTCAGCACCATCTTTGTGGTCTCCAAAATTATGAAGACCCTCAAAACAGAGGGTGCGGTTGCGCTAGAGGCGCACATCGAAAATCCAGAAGCCAGTGCCATCTTTGGCGAATACCCCAAAATTTTGCACGACCATGCCTTGCTGCATCTGATTTGCGACACGGTTCGTTTGATGGTGGTGTCTACCAGCACACTGAGTCCCTACGCGGTGGAAGAGGTCATGGACCAGTCCATCAAAACACACCACCATGATGCCCTCAAACCCCAAGCTGCGTTGGCCACTTTGGCTGGCGCTTTGCCCGCTCTGGGTATTGTGGCTTGCGTGTTGGGTGTGGTGAAAACCATGGACGCGATTGACCAGCCGCCAGCTGTTTTGGGTGCCATGATTGGTGGCGCCTTGGTGGGTACCTTCTTGGGTGTGTTCATGGCCTACGGCTTCGTTGAACCGATGGCATCACGTTTGGCCCAGATCATTGACGACGAAGGCCAAATTTTCAAAGTGGTCAAACAGATCATTATTGGCACCATGCACGGTCACCCCATGCCCCTCATCATTGAAGCGGCCAGGGTCAGTATCAGTCACCACAATCAACCTAGCTTTGCCGAAGTGTTTGACGGCTTGCGAGGCGCCTAAACATGGCTGAGGCTGTTGCAGAAGCGCCTAACCAGGTTGCTGTACCAGAGGCCCCAGGTGCAGAGGCGGTGCCCGCGCAAGCGGAAGCAGCGCCTCTGATTCCAGACGAGGCTGCGCCCGATGCGCCCACAGTGGTGGCGCCTACCATCGTCATCAAAAAAGTCATGGACGATGGCCACGGTGGTGCCCACGGTGGTGCTTGGAAAATTGCGCTGGCCGACATGATGACCGCCATGATGGCATTCTTCTTGTTGATGTGGCTGTTGGGCGCGTCCAATGCGGATCAGCGAAAAAGTATTGCCGATTACTTCAAGCCAACCTCTCACAGCAATGTGACGATGGGCAAATTGGCAGGATCGGACGGCATGTTTGGCGGTCGTTCGGTCATTGACCCCGATGGTTTTCCATTCTCTGCCAGCCAAACCAGTGCCTTGAATATGGTGACGCCGCGTTCGCAAGGCGGGCCCACCGAAAACGATCCATCACCCAATGGCGCCGACAGCAAAGAATCGGGTCAGGATGGCGATCCAGGCAAAAAATCGGCCGAGGCTGCTGACAAAGCCAACTTTGACAAGATGGAAAAAGAAATCAAAGAGGCCATGGCCAAGAATCCTAAACTGGACAAGCTCAAAGATCAGGTTCAGTTTGCAAGGGACAAAGATGGCCTGCGCATTGAGATTATCGACAAGGCCGACTTTGCCATGTTTGGCTTGGGGACCACCACCATGACGCCCAGAGCGCAAGCTTTGCTAGGCGAGGTGTCTAAAACATTGGCGGCCATGCCCAACAAAGTGGCCATCCGAGGGCATACCGACAGCGTTCAGTTTGCCAATTCAGATGACCGCAACAACTGGTCTTTGTCTGCCGAACGGGCGGAAGAGACGCGCAAAATCATTGAGAAAAAAGGCATCCCGGGCAATCGATTTGCCAAAATTGAAGGGGTGGCCGACACCGCGCCCTACAACCCGAGCGATCCCAAAGACCCTCGAAACCGGCGCATCAGTATCACGGTGATGCCGCAATAAACCCCTTTTAAAAAGCAGCTCATTTTGAACTGCTTTTTTTTGTTCTTGACCCATGCGACCTGCGTCGTCATAATTATTTCAAGTTTCAACTATTGAAGTTGAAACAATTGAAATTGGGTCAAGGAACTCCATCATGAAAATCGTGTGTTTAGGCGGTGGTCCCGCAGGGCTGTACTTTGGCTTGCTGATGAAGTTGCGGCACCCAGAGCATCAAATTACGGTGCTTGAACGCAACAAGCCCTACGACACCTTTGGTTGGGGCGTGGTGTTTTCTGATGCCACCATGTCTAGGTTGCAAGTGGCCGATCCTGTCACCGCTTCAGAAATATTGGGGGCGTTTAACCACTGGGACGACATTGCGGTGCATTTCAAAGGCGAGACCATGCGCTCGGGTGGCCATGGCTTTTGCGGCATTGGCCGCAAGCGTTTGCTCAATATTTTGCAAAAACGTTGTGAGGCCTTGGGTGTTGAATTGTTATTTGAGCAAGAGGTCGATGCGAACTCAGATGTTGCTGCCAAGTACCAAGCCGACCTGGTCATTGTGTGCGACGGCATCAATTCCAAAGTTCGCTCGCGATTTGCCAGCACTTACCAGCCCGACATCGACGAGCGCCACTGCCGTTTTGTGTGGTTGGGCACACGCAAATTGTTTGATGCATTTACCTTTGCCATTGAAGAGACCGAGCACGGTTGGTTTCAAGCGCATGCCTATCAGTTTGATGGCGACACCTCTACCTTCATTGTGGAAACACCCGAGTCGGTATGGAAGGCCGCAGGATTTGAAGACATGTCGCAAGAAGAATCGATCGCTTATTGTGAAAAGTTGTTTGCCAAATATTTGGACGGACATCCGCTCATGACCAACGCCAAACACCTACGCGGTTCTGCCCATTGGATCAAATTTCCACGGGTTATTTGCAATCAGTGGGTGCACTGGGAGAGCTCTGCCGAGTGGCGTCAAGTGCCGTATGTGTTGATGGGCGATGCGGCACACACTGCGCACTTTTCTATTGGCTCTGGCACCAAGCTGGCGCTGGAAGACGCCATAGAGTTGGCCGACATTTTTGAAAAGGTGGGGCACGATGTGTCGGGCATGCAAGAGGTCATGCAGTCTTACCAAGCGACGCGTTCTATTGAAGTTCTGAAAATTCAAAATGCCGCTCGCAATTCAACCGAGTGGTTTGAAAATGTGGCGCGTTATGTTAACCTGCCGCCTCAACAATTTGCTTACTCGCTGCTCACACGCAGCCAACGCATTTCGCACGAAAACTTGCGATTGCGCGATGCGAATTTTGTGTCTGCCTACGAAAAATTCATGGCCTCTTTGGCAGGCATAGAAGACGCAGCTCAAGCCAAATCAATACCGCCCATGTTTCTGCCATTGCAAGC
>CANKXC010000185.1 GCA_947487355.1 Comamonadaceae bacterium
TTCGCGCTCTTTGGGCAAGAGCAAAGCAAGCCAAGGGATGCTGGTCAATTCCTCTTCGGTGGGCGGACGCCGCCTTTGATAAAGATCAGATGTCATGTCAATTTGCTGTAAGACGTTGAAAACCTTAGGGAAAATCCTAGTGGGCGATACCTTGAATTGTCGTCGAAACGACAACTCAGCGTCAAATGAAGGTCTAGCATCCAACGTTAAGTAATCAACAAGTCTCTCTTTATTGGATGAGACGGTGACCTAACCAGGACCCGTATGCAGACGACCTTCCCTCAATTGCTACTGACGCATGCCGCTCAGCGCCCCAGTGCGCCGGCCATGCGTGAAAAAGAATATGGCATTTGGCAAACCATCAGTTGGCAAGACATGGCCACCATGGTGGCTCACATGGCGTGTGGCTTGCACCAAGCTGGCTTGAAGCGCGGCGAGCACATGGTTGTGGTGGGCTCTAACCGCCCCCGTCTTTATGCCACCGTGTTGGCGGCCCAATCCTTGGGCGCCATTCCAATTCCTTTGTACCAAGACGCAGCGGCGGCCGAGTGTGTGTTCCCCATGACCAACGCCGAAGTTCGTTTGTGTGTGGTGGAAGATCAAGAGCAAGTCGACAAAATGTTGGAAGTGCGTGAAGCCTATGCCTCACTCGAGCGCATTTATTTCGACGACCCCAGGGGACTTCGCAAATATGACGAACCGGGTCTGGGCTCGGTCGACGAGTTGTTGGCTGCTGGTGAGGTCTTTGCCAAACAGCATCCGAATTTTTACAAAGAACAAGTTGAGATGGGCAGCAAAGACGATGTGGCTGCCATGTTCTTCACATCAGGCACCACTGGCAATCCCAAGGGTGTGGTCCACACCCACGGCACCTTGATTGACCGTGCGCAAGCAGGCGCCGAATTTGATCACCTCACATCCAATGAAGACGTGCTGGCCTATTTGCCCCCGGCTTGGATTGGTCAAAATATTTTCAGTTATGCGCAGTGGTTGGTGGCTGGCTACGTGGTCAATTGCCCTGAGTCTTCTGCCACCGTCATGATCGACTTGAAAGAGATTGGTCCTACCTATTACTTTGCGCCCCCTCGGGTGTTTGAAGGCATGCTCACCAGTGTGAGCATTCGCATGGAAGATGCCAGCAGCTTGAAGCGCAACTTGTACAAATACTTCATGAGCTTGGCCATGAAAGTTGGCCCGAAGCGCATGGACGGCGAGTCCATCGGTTTGTTCAACAGCCTCATGTATGCCTTGGGCAATTTGTTGGTGTACGGGCCCTTGCGCAACAACCTCGGTTTTAGCCGCGTGCGCGTGGCCTACACCGCGGGTGAAGCCATTGGCCCCGATTTATTCAGCTTCTACCGCTCCATTGGCGTCAACTTGAAACAGCTTTACGGCTCCACAGAAACTGCAGTGTTTGTGTGCTTGCAGCCCGACAACCAAGCGCGCGCAGACACCGTGGGTGTGCCTTGCCGCGGCGTGGAAATTAAAGTGGCCGACAACGGCGAAATTTTGGTCAAGTCACCTGGCTTGCTGAAAGGCTATTACAAAAACCCAGAAGCAACCGCCGAAGTTTTAACCGCCGATGGCTGGTACCACACCAGTGACGCGGGCTTCTTGGACAGCCATGGCCACCTCAAAATTATTGACCGCGTCAAAGACGTGGGTCGTATCAAAGGCGGCAGCAATGACGGCGCCATGTTCGCACCCAAGTACGTTGAGAACAAGCTCAAGTTTTTCCCGCACATTAAAGAAGTGGTGGCTTATGGCGATCAGCGCGAAAAAGTTTGCGTCATGATCAACATCGATTTTGATGCGGTGGGCAACTGGGCTGAACGTCGCAATTTGCCTTATGCCGGTTATGCCGACTTAGCGCAAAAGCCTGAAGTCTATGAACTCATTCGTGAGTGTGTTGAGCAAGTCAATGCCGATTTGGCTGAAGACACATTGCTCGCAGGCAGCCAGGTTAGCCGCTTCTTGGTGCTGCACAAAGAACTCGATGCCGACGATGGCGAATTGACGCGTACCAACAAAGTTCGACGTGGTTTTATTGCCGAAAAATACTTGCCCTTGGTCGACGCTTTGTATGGCGGTTTGGCCACCCAGTACATTGAAACGGTTGTGAAGTTTGAAGATGGTCGCACAGGCAGTGTCAGCGCCACGCTACATATTTCAGATGCCAAAACGTTTGTCCCCGTGAAGGCTGCAGCTTGATCGCGGCTTGCCTCAACACAGAGAAATCAGCATGACCAAAAAAATTGGCGACGTCATTTTGGATGTGAACAACATCAGCCTTCGATTTGGTGGCGTGAAAGCGCTTACCGATATTTCTTTCAATGTGAAAGAACACGAAATTCGCGCCATCATTGGCCCCAATGGTGCAGGCAAAAGCTCCATGCTCAATTGCATCAATGGTGTTTACACGCCGCAAGAAGGCAGCATTACTTTCCGTGGTCAAACCTTTGACCACATGGACAGCCGTCAAGTGGCCGAAATGGGCGTGGCCCGTACATTCCAAAACTTGGCCCTGTTCAAAGGCATGAGCGTGATCGACAACATCATGACCGGCCGCAACTTGCGCATCAAGAGCAATATTTTTATGCAGGCATTGCGCATTGGTCCAGCCCAAGCGGAAGAAGAGCAGCATCGAGATTTTGTCGAACACATCATCGACTTTCTTGAAATTCAGGCGCATCGCAAAACACCCGTTGGCCAATTGCCCTATGGTTTGCAAAAGCGTGTTGACTTGGGTCGTGCCTTGGCCATGGAGCCGCAAGTTTTGTTGCTAGACGAACCCATGGCCGGCATGAACGTTGAAGAAAAGCAGGACATGAGTCGTTTCATCTTGGATGTGAACGACGAGTTTGGCACCACCATTGTGCTGATCGAGCACGACATGAGTGTGGTGATGGACATTTCAGACCGCGTGGTGGTGCTGGACTACGGCAAAAAAATCGGCGACGGGACTCCCGAAGAAGTGCGTAACAACGAAGAAGTGATCAGTGCCTACCTTGGCACCAGTCATTGAGGAGAACAACATGGCATTTTTCTTGGAAGCTCT
>CANKXC010000186.1 GCA_947487355.1 Comamonadaceae bacterium
TACGTGCCGCCAGCAGGCGCAGCAGCAGCCATCTGGGAAGCCGTTGAAGCCGACCTCGACTTGGCCATCTGCATTACCGAAGGCATCCCTGTCCGCGACATGCTGGAAGTGCGCAATCGCATGCGCGCCAAAGAAGCGGCTGGCGGTAAGAAAACCTTGCTCCTCGGCCCCAACTGCCCAGGCTTGATTACCCCTGACGAAATCAAGATCGGCATCATGCCCGGTCACATTCACCGCAAAGGCCGCATTGGCGTGGTGTCTCGTTCAGGTACTTTGACTTATGAAGCCGTGGCGCAATTGACCGAAATCGGTCTGGGCCAATCTTCTGCAGTTGGTATTGGTGGCGACCCCATTAACGGTTTGAAGCACATCGACGTGATGCGCGCCTTCAACGACGATCCCGACACCGATGCCGTCATCATGATCGGCGAAATTGGCGGACCCGACGAAGCTGAAGCGGCTCGCTGGTGCAAAGACAACATGAAAAAGCCTATCGTTGGCTTCATCGCGGGTGTCACTGCCCCTGCAGGCAAGCGCATGGGCCACGCCGGTGCCTTGATTTCTGGCGGCGCCGACACAGCCGATGCCAAATTGGCCATCATGGAAGAGTGCGGTTTCAAAATTACCCGCAATCCTTCAGAAATGGCTCGCTTGCTGAAAGCAATGCTCTAATTGCTGTAAGCAGTTTTACGCATCACACGGCCTAGTCAGGCCGTTAAAATTCAAGTCCCGACAAAAGAATTGGCCCTTAGGGGCCTTTTCTTATTCCTACTAAAAATGCAAAGGGACTCACATGGAAATGTTACAAAACGCCGACTTTTGGATCGGCTTGATGAAGATCATCTGGATCAATATCATTTTGTCTGGCGACAACGCCGTGGTAATTGCCTTGGCCGCAAGGTCGTTGCCCGAACATCAACAACGTCAAGCCATTCTGTTTGGCTCTGGCGCTGCGGTTGTGCTTCGAATTGCCTTGACCGTCGTAGCCGCTGCGCTACTTGAGTTGTCCTTCTTACAAATCGTTGGCGGCATCTTGCTCTTGTACATCGGCGCACAACTGCTGAGTGAAGACGGTGACGAAGGTGAAGGCGAGATTGAAAAAGCCAGCATGTTTGCCGCCATTCGAACCATCCTAGTTGCCGACATTGTCATGAGCTTGGACAACGTGATTGCCGTGGCTGCAGCGGCCAAAGGCAATATGACATTGCTAATTTTGGGCTTGGCCATCAGCATTCCCATGGTGGTTTTTGGCAGCGCACTCATGATCAAACTCATGGCACGCTTCCCCGTCATTGTGACCTTTGGCGCATGTTTGATTGGCTGGGTGGGCGGCGAAACCATCGCCAGCGATGTTGCCTTGCGTGAATTCTCTGCAGACAACCCTTGGCTCCATTACACGGCAGCAACGGTGGGTGCTTTGGCTGTCTTAGCCGTTGGAAAATTCATGCAGGCAAAACACACATCAAATCAAACGCCCGACGCCAGCGCATAATCTTTCGCAAGCGTTTGTCAGCAAGCCGACCCCCTGTGGTCGGCTTTTTTACGGCCTAATGCCCCTTGCAGGATTAAAATTATTCTTTACCAAGGATCACCATGACAGTGTCTCGTTCCAATTATTTTCGCGGCTTTACGCTCATTGAACTCATGGTGGTCATCGCCATCATTGGGGTGCTCGGTTCATTGGCATTGCCCGCCTATCAAGACTATGCGGTGCGCGCCAAGGTGTCCGAAATGCTGTTGGCCGCTACTCAATGCAAAACCGCGGTCTCTGAAGTGGTCAGCTCAGCATCGCAAGCCGATGTCAGTACCACATTGCCAAGCGCTTGCCCAACTCAAACTTCGCAGTATGTGTCTGGTCTGTCCGTCAGCACCGATGGCGTCATCACGGTGGTTGGCAATGCCAACACATTGCGCGGCAGCACCAGTTCCACCGCCAATGCGCTTTCACTGACGCCTATCCAAACAGGTACCACCGCATTGGTAGGTGCCACCGATGGCGGCAAGCCCATCAGTGCTTGGGCCTGTGGTCCTGCTACAACCAATCCATTGGCCGTCAAATACCTGCCCAGCTCCTGCAAAGGTGCTTAAGCGTCTCAAGCCTAAATTCAAGGTGCTTGCCAGTGCCCCGACTTGCCACCTTGTTTTTCTAACAGCTTCACATCGGTCATCACCATCCCGCGGTCGGCAGCTTTACACATATCGTAAATAGTCAGCAAAGCCACTTGAACGGCGGTCAGGGCTTCCATTTCTACACCGGTTTGACCAATGGTTTCTGCCGTGGCCGTGCACACAATGGTCGGAAGCTCTGCTTGTGCTTGAATGTCAAAATCAATGGCCACACGCGTCAGCGCTAAGGGGTGGCACAGAGGGATCAAGTCCGAAGTTTTTTTGGCCCCTTGAATGCCGGCAATTCGGGCAATGCCTAAAACGTCCCCTTTTTTGACCGTGCCAGACTGAATCAAAGCCAATGTCGATGGCAACATCTGAATGCGGCCAGTGGCCACGGCCACCCGGTGCGTAGACGCTTTTGCGCCCACATCTACCATGTGGGCTTGACCCTGAGCATCAAAGTGTGTCAAAGGCGAATTGGGGGTGGGCGTTGAATTTGACATGGTCTGAGACTTAAAAACTGGTAAAAACCATTTACAAACGGTTCACTAAATTACCGCATGATACGTGTTTCAGATTTTCTAAAGAACTTGGTCAGCCTACTTTGAAGCGAGCTTCTCCAAAATCCAAGGCCTTGATTGCGTTGTTAACAACATCGCTCTGGCTCACACCTGTCTGGTCGCAAATGCCGTCCAGCTCACAAAGTCTGCCATCTCTAGGCGATGGCGCAGACATCACCTTGAGCGCGGAACGCAAGTTGGGCGACCGCATTGCGCGGGAACTTTACCGCGACCCTGACTTTTTAGAAGATCCAATTCTGGATGAGTATTTGCAAAGTATCTGGCAACCTCTCGTCAAAAGTGCGCAGGCTCGGGGGGAGCTCACGACAGAACTGATGGAGCGTTTTGCTTGGAAAATCTTGGTTGGCAGAGATCG
>CANKXC010000187.1 GCA_947487355.1 Comamonadaceae bacterium
TCGTGCAAAGCTTTTTCAATGACCCAGAACCTGTCTTGGCCCCAGGCAGCAGTGTCTTCGAATCGGAAAGAAGGAACCCCCCACAAGCCTAAAGAAAACAATGCTTGTCTGTTTTGTTCTGCAATGGCGCGCCAATGCGTGTCGTTGGACTGGCTTTTGAGAACGTCTTTGGCTGCAGACCAACTTAGTCCTGCACGCTCCACAATGATTTGAAGGTGTGAATCAGTGCCGGCGTCCAATCCTTCAGACCAAACGCCTTGCATGAATGATTGAACATAGGCTTCGCCTGCATCGTGCATTTCAGCAAAAGGCATGAGTGCCAAGCCTCGCTCTGTGGGTTTACCTAGCGGATCATTGAGGCAGCCAAAGGGCACGCCTTGCACAAAGGCTTCGCGTGCGGCATCTCGGCTGATGTATTGGCGTTTTTCTGCAGGCACAGGCAAGCCTCGCATGGCCATGGGCAACACATAACGCAAGTTCACTTGAATGCCTGAATTTCGGGCCCATTCAAATACTTTGGCAGCAGAGATGGCCGAGTAAGGACTTCTGAGTGAAAAGAAAAAATCGATGTGCGTCACTTGAGGCGCATGTTCGAAAGTTTGGTATTGAACAAATGGAAAAAGCGGGCCGCTGTAGACGCCTTGACACAAGCCCAAATCATTCAATCTTTCTTCGAGATGATGCAAACGATCGATGCCCCAATACCACTCGCCCTCGTAGTAAATGGTGGCGCCTAAATAGTGACCCCATTTTTTTTGCAGTGCATTGTTGCTTGCATTTTGGGGTGTTGAACTTGCATTTTGAAGCGCTTCAGCTTCGTTAAATGTCCAAGCAATTTGTTGCTGTGATGCCAATCGCTTTGCATCCAATTGGCTGTAAACCTGAAGCCGCTCCCGTTCTGGTACAGCGGAATCGGAAGGGGCATTGATGGGATGGGTTTCTAACGCCACTTTGAATTTTTGCAACAGCTTTGGCAGGACGCTGGCCAACAGTTGAGAGTAGGGATCGGCTGCTTCATGAAAAAAATGCAAGACATGAGGGCGATTTTGGGCGGAACGCTTTCTTTCAGCGCTTAGGCGTTGCTGAAGAAGGCGTTCTCTCGATAGAAGGCGCTTGCTGATGATCGGCATCAACCAGCTTTTGAGACTTCGCAGGGCCATTTAAAAAAACCTATTTCAATGACTTTTGAGCCAGCTTAACATCGTGCAAAAAATATTCCATACACATGTGTATTGATGCGTGACTTTAGCATATCAGGCCTGTTTCAAGGTTCAGGGTTTTCGCTATCCAAAGCCCTTCTTAAATTTGGAAGAACTTTCGCCTCATGCAAAATCAGGTCATGATTGCAAAACAACATCAAAAAGAAATGCCAAGCTCAAAACCATCCGTCGTTGAACCCATTCGCCTCACGCGGGACGATTGGCTGGATGAGGCTTTTCGGGCGGTGGTTGCAGGAGGATTTGACCAAGTCAAGGTGTTGTCGATTGCTGAGAAATTGAAGGTGACTCGGGGTAGTTTTTATTGGCACTTTGCTGATCATGCCGATTTAATTGGCAGCTTGCTCATGCGCTGGAAATTACAACAGCTGGCTTTTGATGCGCACCTGCAAGCCAATCAGAGCGGCGACCCCATCAAAGATTTGAACTATGTGGTCGATGAGGCCTTCTCACAGGCTGGGGCTGCAATGGAAAATTTGCGCTTTGAGCAAGCCATGCGGGCCATGAGCCAACAAAATGCAGACGCTGCGCAAATGTTGGTCGAGGTCGATGCTGCGCGAATCGCTTTGTTGCAGTCGAAATTTTTCTTGATCGTCAATGATCAAAAGAAGTCTAGAGATTTGGCCGCTCTCTTGTACTTGGCCATTGTGGGCAGTTATCAAGCTTTAAGCCGACCCGTCAATCCACCCAATATTCGGCAGTATTTGCAAGGCCTGATTTCACACTATTTGGTGGAAAAACAAGTGGGCTGATTAGCAGCCTAATCCAAGCGCTCGACGGGTGGCATTTGCCATTTCAAATTCAGTGCGTCCTCTTTGGGCCAATACAAACGCGCGTTCAACAAAAAGGGTGCGTTGGCTTTGACGGGAAGCCAATTGTTTTTCATGTCTGCGTTGGCAGGTGTCTCCGCTTGAATCAAAATATCCAGAGACCCATCGCTGTTGTAGCGCAAGTCATCGCGATCACCCAAAGCAAACCGTTGTAAGGGGTTGTCAATTAAAAATTCATTAGCACCATAAGCCGTGATGGACCAAAAGGCTTTGATCGGCGGCAATTGCTTGGCATCAAAATGGATGCGGTACTTGTGCTTTCCGTTCAATGCGCGGCCCTGTTGATCGGATGCCGTATTGGGATAGATGGCATCTTCTGGCAAATTGGCACCCAAGCCCACCATGGCAACAACTGCGCGCGTGTTGTAGTCAGTGCCGTATTTTCCCAAGTTGAGGGGCGGCGTGCGCCATGAGCCTTCTTTGTCTTTGTCGCTGAGCGCGCGATTGATTTTCAAATTTGCTAGCCATCGACCCACTGAAAAACCAATGCCATTCAATGTCGAGAGCTTGACCGCTTGACCGGGTTCAAGGCCTTCAAGCGCCAAGCGCTTGAGCAGCGGGGCATCTTCTGGGGCAGGGGGGTTGTCTACCATCAGCTGAAAAAGTCGCTCAAAAAATACGGCCGTACTGAGTGCTTTGATTTGAGCAACGGGCGGCAAACCTGGGGACGAAGCAATGTTTTTTTTCTCTGAATTGATGGTCTGCACCGAATTGTCTTTTGATTTGAATGCCTTCAGTTGCAAACCATCTTGTATGCGATGAACCGTTTCAAAGTCAGCCACACCGTTGGTTTGTGTTCTGCCAATCAGCCAGACCATGTCGGTGGGAGATCGAAGCAAGGTCATGTGCGCTGGAACAGTGCCTTGCCAATTGGGGCCAACCAATAAATAAACGGATTCATTGCTTTTGCTTGTTCGTGTGCCAGGGCTAGCAAACACATTGGTCCACGCATCCATGAAGGGCATTAATTCATAGCGTTCGTATTGAAC
>CANKXC010000188.1 GCA_947487355.1 Comamonadaceae bacterium
TCCACACGTCTCGACACAACCTCACCATCGTGGTGATGGCGGTTTGCGAATTCAATCAAAGAAGAAATCAGCAATGATTGCTGCTGCATCAGTCCCAACATAACAACCCCAGGAAATTGATAAAAGAAGTGGCTTTGTAGCACGAATGACCATGCACCATCCAAAAACCAGTGTGAACATAAGTCATTCAAAGCGAACGACAATCTAACTCATGAATTGGATCAATCGTTTTGCCACGCTGGGGCCTGAGTTTTCGGCCCAAGTTCTGCCCTCGCCTGTTCCCGAGCCTATGTGGGTTGGGCGCAATTTTGAACTAGCGGCTTCCTTGGGTTTACCCGAGGATTGGCTCAATAGCGCAGATGGTTTGTCGGTGTTCAGTGGAAATGGCCTCTTGGAAGGCATGCAGTCCATTGCCAGTGTCTACAGCGGCCATCAGTTTGGCCAATGGGCTGGACAGTTAGGCGATGGCCGAGCCTTAAGCCTGGGAGAGTTTCAAAGTGAAAAAGCGGCCATTGAAATTCAATTGAAGGGGGCAGGTAAAACACCGTTTTCTCGCATGGGAGACGGACGTGCTGTATTGCGTTCTAGCATTCGGGAATATTTGTGCAGTGAGGCCATGGCAGGCTTGGGCATTCCCACCACGCGCGCGCTCTGCCTAAGCACTTCCCCCCAAAAAGTTATTCGAGAAGAAGTTGAAACTGCTGCCATTGTGACCCGCACGGCCCCTAGCTTTATTCGGTTTGGTCACTTTGAACACTTTGCCAATCAGCCCTCCTCAAAGGGGGCTGACAACTTGAAACAATTGGCAGACTTCACCCTGACGCATTTTGTTCGCGCCAACTCCAACTTTTCAGACAACCCCTATGCCAATCTGCTTTGGGAAGTGACCCAATCGACTGCAAAACTGATGGCGCAATGGCAGTCCGTGGGCTTCTGTCATGGTGTCATGAACACAGACAACATGAGCATCTTGGGATTGACCCTTGATTACGGTCCCTTCCAATTTTTGGACGGCTTCAACCCCAATCACATTTGCAATCACTCAGATCACACGGGCCGGTATGCCTATGGCCGGCAACCGCAGGTGGCTTATTGGAATTTATTTTGTTTGGCCCAAGCGCTAATGCCTTTAATTGAAACGCAAGAATTGGCCATGCGTGCGCTTGAATCTTACAAACTGACTTTTTCCAATGCCTGGTCCGAAAAGTTTTTGAGCAAGCTGGGGCTTGCAGTATCAGATGTACCAGAACAGCTTGAAAGTGACACCCAGCTCCTGAATAATTTGCTTGAAATAATGGCAGCTGAACAAGTTGACTTCACTGCGTTTTGGCGCAGGCTCAGCGTTGCAGTCGTTGAATCTTCAACAGAAGCTTCTGCATGGCGACAAGTTGCAGATTTGTTTCTGGATCAAGCCGCTTGGCAAGCTTGGCAAACCCGCTACTTGGATCGATTGAATCAACTTGACGTTAATCAATGTCAAGAACGGATGTACAAAGTCAATCCCAAGTATGTTTTGCGTAACCACTTGGCGGAATCTGCCATCCAAAAATCTAAAATGGGTGACCATTCCGAAGTAGAAACGCTGTTCAAGTTGTTACAGTCACCCTTTGACGATCAAGCACCCTTTGATCACTATGCCAATTTACCGCCCGCTTGGGCATCCTCCATCGAAATCAGCTGTTCTTCCTAATTGCTATGAATTCAAAAACATTACCCAAAACCGATGAAGAATGGCGTGAGTGGTTGCGCGCAAAAAATGCAGAGCCCTTGGCTTTTGAAGTTACCCGACGTGCTGCAACAGAAAGACCCTTTTCGGGCAAGTACGAAACCCATTGGGAACCAGGTCAGTACCACTGCGTCTGTTGCGATGCCAAGTTGTTTGACTCAAGCACCAAGTTTGATGCAGGTTGTGGTTGGCCATCCTTTTATCAGGCCGCAGAACCCGATGCCATTTTGCAAAAGGTAGACAGAAGCCACGGTATGGTCAGAGTTGAGAGTGTTTGCGCACAATGTGGTGCACACCTAGGCCATGTTTTTGAAGATGGTCCGCAACCCACTGGTTTGCGTTATTGCATGAACTCGGCATCGCTCCAATTCAAGAAGCCGTGACATGAAAATTATTCTGGACCTGTTCCCTATTCTGCTTTTTTTTGCGGCCTACAAATACGCTTCCATTTATGAAGCAACAGCCGTTTTAATGGGCGCCACCGTCATTCAAAGCTTGCTCATGTACAAAATGGATGGCAAGTTGTCAGCCATGCAAAAAGCCAGTTTGGCTTTGATTTTGGTCTTCGGAAGTCTCACCTTGTTTTTTCACGACGACCGTTTCATCAAATTCAAACCTACCTTGCTTTATGGTTGCTTGGCTTTGGCCCTATGGGTTTCTCAGTTTGTTTTTAAGCGAAACCTGCTCCTTTCTATGCTGGGTAGCCAAGTCAACTTGCCTGCGGCCAATTGGCATTCCCTCAACATTGGCTGGATTGGCTACTGTGTTTTCATGGCGGCCATCAATGCCTACGTTGCTGCCTACTACACCACCGAACAATGGGTCGATTTCAAAATTTGGGGCTATATTTTTCCTCTGACGTTCATCGTTGGAACAGGTTTTTACATCGCCAAGTACGCCATTCAAACGGCTGACGAGGCAACCAGCTCGGATTCTCAAAAAGGCGCGGATGGCTCCTGATATGCACAACCTATCTTCTCTTGCCCCTGATGCGGCCTGGCAACCCCTCATTGAGCTGACCCTGCAAAAACAATTCAATCCCAGTTTTTTGGAGGTGATTGACGAAAGTTACCAGCACGCTGGACATTCAGGTGCAAGCGACTCAGGTTTAAACAGCCATTTCAGGGTTCGGATTGCCTCCGCTCAATTTGAAGGCTTGCCCCGCGTCCAACGCCATCGGCTTGTGTATGATTCGCTCCAAGAATTCTTGGACCATGGGCTTCATGCCTTGGCCATCGAGTTTCGATAATCGTTCCCCTCTTTGTAACTGAAGGAATCTAATGAAAGTTTCTAAATTGGCCGTGGGCCT
>CANKXC010000189.1 GCA_947487355.1 Comamonadaceae bacterium
TAGCAGCCTTGCGTGCTAGTGGCGATGGCTGGCAAACACGCATCAACGACACACTTCGCGCATCGTTAAAACTTTAATTGGGGTCAGATCAACATCAATTCCCCAATCAGAGAGCGCAGTGGTCGAGAGGGGCTCAATAAATGGGGTCACAATAAATGGGGTCAGATCAATATTAATTTACTTAGCGCAAAGGTCGCTTTGAATCACAAAAAATTAATGTTGATCTGACCCCAATTATTGGGCAGAAGCGGGCAGACCAAATACTCGATCAAAACACCAAGTAAAGGCGAATGTGTAGAACAGAAAAAACGCGTTCAATCCAAGATTGAGTGCGAAGGAGTGCAGATAACTGATCTCAAGCCACCATGCCGCTGCTGGCATGAGTACCAACAAGAAGCCAATTTCAAAACCTACTGCGTGAAGTACACGCCGCCCGAAGCCACGACCTCTTGTAATCAGTTTAGACTCCCAGCGCTCAAACAGGGCGTTGTATGCAAAGTTCCAACTCATCGCAAACAGTGATCCAAAAACAGCCAGCGCACTAGCTCGCTCAAGGCTGCTGTCACTAAAGCCAAAGAAGCCCAGCGTGCCGAACAAAAAAGCGAGGATCTCGTAAGTGGCAACGTAAGTGACCTTACGTTTTGTGCCTTGAAGCGTCATATTGAATGAGTTTGGGAATTTGAAAATGGAGTGCGTAGGGGCATCTTACCGCCTTGTCATTAATTGGGTTCAGATCAACATTAATTTACTTTGTGCATAGATCAATCTGAAGCATAAAAATTAATGTTGATCTGACCCTAATTAAAGTTCTTACATTCGCTAGCGCAATTGGTTTTGCTGTCGCAAATAGGGTGAAGATAGTTCTGTAGCTCGCTGAGAATCAGCGAAATTAACCACTATCTTTTTGTAAACCCATGATATACACTGCATGATCATTTCCTTCGAACACAAGGGCCTTGCTTTGTTTTTTCAAACGGGCAGCGTCAGTGGCATTCAACCCATTCACGCCAATCGCTTAAGAGTCATGTTGTCTGTTCTTCAAGTTGCAAAGAGTGCCTCTGACTTAAATCGTCCCTCATGGCGGTTGCATGGTTTGACTGGAAATTTAAAGGGCTATCTATCGTTAACTGTTCAAGCCAATTGGCGACTTACTTTTAAGTTTATGGGGCCCGATGTTGAGTTGTTGAATTATTGTGATTACCACTGAAAGGTAAATATGAACATGCACAACCCAGTTTCCCCTGGTGAGCATTTGGCCGGATGGATAGAAGAGTTAAACCTCAGCATCACTGCCTTTGCTGAGCACATTGGCATCAGCCGTGTCATGCTTTCCCGCGTTATCAATGGCCACGCAGCCGTCTCGGCCGACATGGATTTGCGCTTGTCAGAAGCTTTAGGCACATCGCCTGGTCATTGGCTAGCAATACAAATGCAGCGCGACCTTTGGAACGCTAGGCTCGCGTCCAAAAAACGCAAACGCATCAAGCCCATGACCCACAAAGAAAAATTAATGTTGATCTGACCCCAATTAATTTACTCCCACTCGCCCAAGGGTTCCATTTCGGTTTTGTGTTGCGGACACAAAGGTGGACCAAAGGCCAAGAACTTTTTGTACATCGGCACTTCAAAACCGCAGGCTTTGCACTTAGCGCGAGGGCGAGGTGAGCGTTTGACCAGCCTAATTGAAATGTGCAAACCCCCATGCGGATAAGGGCCCAACTGATTAGACAACTCTTTCAATTTAACCTTGAGCTCTGGCCCCGCACCCGCGCTGCGCATCGGCCCCACCAAGCCCAAACTGATGGCAATCTTTTTAAACTCTTTGCCGTGTTTGTTCTGACAATCATCAACAGCATGCACAAGTTCATGCACCAAAGTGTCCAGCACCAACACAGGATCAAGCAAAGCCGGTGAAATAAAAATCTGATTGCAATCGTGCACGCTGCTTGTGCGTGACCAACATTGGCCAATGTGATGCTTGCTGCCAGTACTTGCAAAACCGCAAGATACCTGACAGTTGTTGGGAACGATGTGCTTCTTGGCCAAAAAGATAGGCCGTAACAGATCAACAGCTGCAAGCAGCCAGGATTCGCGGGTAGTGTGGTTTGTCATATTTCACAGATAAGCGTTGTGGAGCGCTTACTATGCAAATACAAAAGCTCATGTGGTGAGCCTATAGGTGGGCAGAGTGTGGGTATCGATGGAGAAATAAATGAACGATACCTACACTTTTGATGAAATAGACACGGTGGTTTGGAATTGCTTGCAGGGCAGTCAAAACTCGCAAGATTATTTGAGTTACGTCAAAACCATGATGAGCTTTAAGGCGCATCAAAAAGAAGCACTCAAGCTGGCCAGACAATACTGGCAAGCACCCGAATCTGAAGCTTACTTTCCTAAGGCCTTGGCCGCCGTCACAGCCATTGCAGAAAGTGGTAACACCACTGCCATGGCGCATTTAGGCCGGTGGTACAGACTAGGCTTCGGTGTGCCCACAGACCTAGCGCTTTCCGAAAAGTGGTACCAAAAAGCCGCAGACCTGAACGATGGCAAAGGCCACAATGGGCTTGGCAGGTTGTGCTGGAAGTCCAACCCCAACAAAGCCGCTGCGCACTTCTACATGGCCATTGACATGGGAGAACTCAGTGGCTACAGCCACCTGGCCGATCTCGACAGAAAAAACGAACTGTCACATCTTCAAAACGCCTTGCAAACAGGAGACGCCTACGCCGATTACGCTTACGGCCATTACCTTTATCGCAATGCCAAAACTGAAGAAGACAAAGCCAGCCATTTGCACTGGATGGAAAAGGCGGCCAAAAAAGGTTATGGCTATGCGGCCTTGTTTGTGGCCATGCATCACTTCAACGAAGGCGATGGGTCAGACACCACGCTAGAAACTGCCAAAGAATGGTGCCGCATGGGCTGTGACGCAGGCGACATGGGCGCACTCATGTGGTTTGCCAATCGCTTCCTTGGGCAACCCGAATCGCAAGAAGAAGCCGAGGGCTATTTAATGTCGGCCTG
>CANKXC010000190.1 GCA_947487355.1 Comamonadaceae bacterium
AATTCAAAAAACCGGGAGACAAACATGCGCATTTTGATTGCAGAAGACGATCAGGTCTTGGCCGATGGCTTGCTGAGAAGTTTACGCAGCGCGGGTGCCGCAGTCGACCACGTGGCCAGCGGCTCGGAAGCCGATGCCGCGCTCATGACCAACAACGAGTTTGATTTGCTGATTCTCGATTTGGGTTTGCCAAAAATGCATGGTCTCGAAGTGCTGAAAAAATTACGAGCCAGAGGCTCCACCTTGCCGGTCCTTATTTTGACGGCAGCCGACAGCGTAGAAGAGCGCGTCAAAGGCTTAGATTACGGTGCCGACGACTACATGGCCAAGCCTTTCAGCTTGCAAGAACTGGAAGCGCGGGTTCGTGCTTTAACGCGCCGAGGCATGGGCGGTGCAACATCCCAAATTAAACATGGCCCGCTCATCTATGATCAATCTGGACGCGTGGCTACCATCGACGGCAAGATGGTTGAGTTGTCTGCGCGAGAGCTGGGCCTACTCGAAGTGTTATTGCAACGCGCAGGTCGTTTGGTCAGCAAAGATCAGTTGGTCGAACGACTGTGTGAGTGGGGCGAAGAGGTCAGCAACAATGCCATCGAAGTCTACATACACCGCTTGCGCAAAAAGATTGAAAAAGGGCCCATTCGGATTGCCACTGTGCGCGGCCTTGGCTATTGCTTAGAAAAAATTCCTGGCTAAGCAAGTCATTGACCAGCACGTTTGAATGAAGCCTAAAAACTGGCAGCTGTCTTTATTTCGTCGCGAGCAGCGCTCGCTGTTTGGCGAGATATTGGACTGGATGCTCACCCCTTTGCTGCTGTTGTGGCCCGTCAGCTTGGCGCTCACTTGGCTAGTTGCGCAGGGTCTTGCCAACAAGCCATTCGATCGCGCCTTGGTCCACAACGTGCAAGCCTTGGCTCAGTTGGTCAAGCTCAGCCCAGATCAACAACGCATTCAATTCAATTTGCCGCAACCCGCCAGTGAACTGTTGCGTGCCGACGATTCCGACATGGTGTACTACCAAGTCATTGGTCCGAAGGGCGAATTGCTGGGCGGTGAACGCGAATTGCCACAGCCGCAAGACGATGAAAAATCGGGCAGTTACGTAGTCAAGATTCGTGATGATGAAATGCGCAGTTTAGAGGTGCGGGTGGCTTACACCTGGGTCACAGTGGCCACCGAAAAAGCGCAGATTGGAACTGTCTTGGTTCAGGTGGCCGAAACACGAGAAAAAAGATCTGTCTTGGCCACTGAAATTATCAAGGGAGTCATGCTGCCGCAATTTGCCATATTGCCTTTGGCGGTGCTCTTAGTTTGGCTGGCATTGGTTCGAGGCATCAAGCCCTTGTCCGAATTGGAAGAGCGTATTCGCGCCAGAAAATCAGACGACTTGAGTCCTTTGGACGAGAAGGCCGTACCGCTGGAAGTTGCGCCGTTGGTGTCATCGGTCAACGATTTGTTGGGACGCTTAAAAGATTCAATTTCGACCCAAAAAAGATTTTTAGCCGATGCCGCACATCAATTGAAAACACCATTGGCTGGCTTGCGCATGCAAGCTGATTTGGCCCAAAGAAAAGATGCCGGCGAAGATGAGTTGAAACAATCTTTGAAGCAAATTGGACGCGCCAGCGTGCAAGCCACACACACAGTCAATCAGTTGTTGTCTCTTGCGCGAGCCGAGGGCGGCGATGCACTCGACCTGCAGTCTTGCGACATGGAGGCCTTGATCAGCGAGGTTCTGGTGGACTCATTGCCGTTCGCCATGGACAAGGGCCTGGACTTGGGCTATGACGGCGTGACGGATGAAGACAAACGTCGCTTCACCAAAGTGCAAGGCAACCCAACCCTACTGAAAGAAATGATTCGCAACTTGGTTGACAACGCCATGCACTACACGCCCAGTACGGAGGACAGGACCGGCGTCATCACGGTTCGCTTGTTGGTTGACCCCTACAGTCAGGCCTTGGCGGTTCAAGTGGAAGACAATGGTCCCGGCATTACAGCCGCTGAAAGAGAGCGAATTTTCGAGCCCTTTTATCGTGCACTGGGAAGCAATGTGGATGGTTCTGGCTTGGGCCTGCCCATTGTTCGAGAAATTGCACAAAGGCACGGCGCAAGCGTTTCTGTCGATTTGGCACACCCTGGCCAAACCCCGCCTGGTGCATGTTTCACGGTGAGGTTTGCTCGCGCTAGCAATCAATTCAAAACGAGCATTTTTTAAAGCGCTTAGGCGGCTTTGTAAAGGTTCAGTTGCAGGCGCTCACGCTCAATGACTTGAGTCACATGCACATCTTGGGCAACGCGACTGACGTGCGCCCAAAGACTTGGATAGTCTGCCGGATTGATGCCGGCAATGCTGCCCCAGCGTGTGAGAGTCAGTGCGTAGGCATCAAGGGGCCCCAAACGCTCGCCAGACAACCAGCCAGAAGGCGACACACGCTTAACCACCAACTCTTCTAACTCGGCCAGCAAGCCTTTGTAGATTTGCGTGTTGAAGGTTTTGAGCGCACCCTGCACTTCGGCCTGATCGCTGAATTTGTGCGGCATGAAAATGTGCGTGAAGGTGGGGTGCACCGTGTTGTTCATCCATGCCAAAACTTCGAGGGCCTTGGCCCGTGCAACGGGTTCTGTCGGTAAAAATTTGGCCTCAGGAAACTTCTGATCGAGGTACAAAATGATGGCCACAATTTGGGTAATCACTTGACCGTTGTCGACCAACACCGGAACCTGACCGCGTGGATTGATGGCCTTGTATTCCTCGCCGTTTTGTTCACCCTTGTGCAACTTCACCATGATGGGCTCGAAAGCCTCACCCGCCGATTGAAGCAGCACATGCGGCACAAAGGAGCAGGCGCCAGGAGAAAAATAAAGTTTCAAGCTCATGATGGTTTCCTTGTGATCAAAATATTTTCGGGCTGAATTTGTTGAAGCTGGCGCTCAGGCTCACGCACGGTGTCTGGAGCAAAGCGCCAAGACTGCAAGACACTGGTGCGCCAAACATAAAAGCCCG